>DASSQC010000433.1:0-10323 GCA_035702705.1 Burkholderiaceae bacterium
GGCCGAGTTGATCGCGCGCGAGTTCGGCCGCGGCGGCTACGAGGTGGTCTATCCATCCATCGCCGTTGCCGTTGAGCCTCCGGTGGCGATCGTGGACAAGGTCGTCGACAAGAAGGGCACCCGCAAGCAGGCGCAGGCCTACCTGGAGTTCCTCTACAGCGCGCAGGGTCAGGAGATCGCCGCACAGAACTATCTGCGTCCGCGCGACCCCGCACTGCTCAAGAAGTACGAAAAGCAGTTCCCGCCCGTCAATCTGGTGGGGGTCCAGGCGGCATTCGGAGGCTGGGATGCCGCCCAGAAGGCGCACTTCAATGACGGCGCGCTCTTTGATCAGATCTACAGCGCTGCGCGCTGAGGCTGGCTGGCCATGAGTGCGCTTGCCTTGCCCGATGTAAAGCGAGTTCCGCAGGGGCGGAGCACGAGGCGGGTATTGCCCGGATTCGGGCTGTCCTTCGGCTACACGCTGTTCTATCTGGGCCTGATCGTCCTGATCCCGCTGTCTGCACTCCTGTTCAAGACCCTGACGCTCACCTGGGCGCAGTTCTGGGATGTCATCACTGCGCCGCAGGTTCTCGCCAGCTACCGCCTGACGTTCGGCGCAAGCTTTCTCGCAGCCAGCGTGAACGCGGTCTTCGGTCTGGTCATTGCGTGGGTGCTGGTGCGCTACGAATTTGTCGGCAAGAAGGTCGTGGATGCCCTCGTCGATCTGCCCTTTGCCTTGCCCACCGCAGTCGCAGGCATTTCCTTGGCGGCCCTGTGGGCGCCCAACGGCTGGCTGGGGCAGTGGTTCGATTTCAAGATCGCATTCACACCCATGGGTGTGGTCATCGCGCTGATCTTCATCGGCCTGCCTTTCGTGGTTCGTACCGTGCAGCCTGTGCTCGAGGAAGCAGAAAAGGAGCTTGAGGAGGCGGCAGCCAGCCTGGGCGCGGATCGGCTGCAGACTTTCGTCCGCGTGATTCTGCCCTCCATCCTGCCCGCCCTGCTGACCGGCTTCACGCTCGCATTTGCCCGCGCCATCGGCGAATACGGCAGCGTGATCTTCATCGCCGGCAACATGCCCTTCATTTCCGAAATCACCCCGCTGCTGATCATCACCAAGCTGGAGCAGTACGACTACGCCGGTGCCACCGCCATCGCCATCAGCATGCTCGTGATCTCCTTCGCGTTGATTCTTGCCATCAATCTGCTGCAGGCCTGGCAGCGGCGCCGCAACGGGCAGCTCAAATGAGCAGCGCCACCTTGAACCGCAAGCTCAGCGAGCCGCGCTGGGTGCGCTACACGCTGATCGGCATTGCGCTGGCCTTTCTCACGCTCTTCCTGGTGATGCCACTGCTCGTCGTGTTCTACGAGGCGCTGGCCAAGGGCGCAGAGGTCTTCGTGGCCTCGCTCACCGAACCCGATGCTGCGCATGCGATCAAGCTCACCCTGACCGTGGCTGCCATCGCAGTGCCCTTGAACCTCGTGTTCGGGCTGGCGGCTGCATGGGCCATCACCAAGTTCGAGTTCCGCGGCAAGCAGTTCCTGATCACGCTGATCGACTTGCCGTTCTCGGTCTCGCCGGTCGTGGCCGGTCTGATTTACGTGCTGGTGTTCGGACGTCAAGGTTGGTTCGGTCCCTGGCTGGCTGAGCACGATCTCAAGATCATCTTCGCGGTGCCCGGCATGGTGCTGGCGACGGTGTTCGTGACATTCCCGTTTGTCGCACGCGAGCTGATTCCGCTCATGCAGACACAGGGCACCGAAGAGGAACAGGCTGCGCTGGTGCTCGGCGCCAATGGCTGGCAGATCTTCTGGCGCGTGACCTTGCCCAACGTGAAGTGGGCGCTCTTGTATGGCGTCATCCTTTGCAATGCGCGTGCCATGGGCGAGTTCGGCGCAGTGAGCGTCGTGTCAGGGCACATCCGCGGCCAGACCAACACCATCCCGCTGCATGTGGAGATTCTCTACAACGAGTACCAGTTCACGGCTTCGTTCGCGGTGGCTTCGCTGCTCGCCTTGCTCGCCATTGTCACCCTGGTCCTCAAGAGCATCGTCGAGTGGCGCGCCGAACGCGAGCGCCAAGCCGCCGAGCTTCCCATGGAGCGGCCCGATGCACCGGCCTCAACCACGGTGTCCGCCCCCACAGCGCTGCGTGCCGCAGCCGCGGAGTAGTCCATGAGCATCACAGTCAAAGACATTTCCAAGCGCTTCGGCGACTTTCACGCCCTGAGGGATGTGAATCTCGAGATTCAGTCGGGTGAGCTGGTTGCCCTCCTTGGGCCGTCCGGATGTGGCAAGACCACCCTGTTGCGCATCATCGCCGGGCTCGAGGGTGCAGACGCCGGAAGCATTCTGTTCTCGGGTGAAGACGCGACTGATCTGCATGTGCGCGAGCGCAATGTGGGGTTCGTGTTTCAGCACTACGCCCTGTTTCGCCACATGACCGTGTTCGAGAACGTCGCCTTCGGCCTGCGCGTCAAGCCCCGCGGCAAGCGGCCAAGCGAGGCACAGATCAAGGACAAGGTGCACGACCTGCTCAAGCTGGTGCAGCTCGACTGGCTGGCAGACCGCTTCCCGGCTCAGCTTTCCGGCGGCCAGCGCCAGCGCATTGCACTCGCGCGCGCGCTTGCTGTCGAGCCGAAGGTTCTCCTGCTGGACGAACCCTTTGGCGCCTTGGATGCCAAGGTACGCAAGGAACTGCGTCGCTGGCTGCGCCGCCTGCATGATGAGCTGCACGTCACAAGCGTCTTCGTCACCCATGATCAGGACGAGGCCCTCGAGGTCGCCGATCGCGTCGTGTTGATGAACGCTGGCCGCATTGAGCAGGTGGGTACCCCGGCCGAGGTGTGGTCTGCGCCTGCCAACCCGTTTGTCTACGGATTCCTGGGCGATGTGAATCGCCTGCCGGTACAGCGGGGACCTGATGGCATCACCGTTCTCGGTCTGCCCGTCCCCGGGGCAGCCGATGACCATACGCAGGCGACATCTTCCGTCGCCTTTGTGCGGCCCCATGAGCTCGCGGTGCAAGCCCACGAGCCAGGTGGCGTCGGCTTGCCCGTGACCCTCATTCGTGCCAGGCAGACCGGGGCGCTCATTGCGCTCGAGTTGGCCGCCGCGCACGGGGGCGATCATCTCGAAGCGCAGCTGGGGATTGACGAATTCCAGCGTCTCAATCCGCAGCCGGGACAGCTGCTCCTCGCCCGTCCAAGGCAGGCCCGTGTATTTGGTGAGGCCGCTTGATGACCATGAACCCGTCTCAGGGCCTTGAAGCGCTTTCATCGAGTCAAGGCGAAACCCCCGTGCTGGATGCGCTGGACGCACACGCCGGCAGTCTGTTTGCAAAGGCCACTGCGCGGCGTACTCAGCTTGAGCTGCAGTATGCAGGCGCAGTCACGCCACCCGAGGCCTGGCGTCTTGCTGCCAGCGGGCATGCCGTCATCATTGATGTTCGCACCCACGCAGAATGGAGCTACGTGGGCCGCGTGCCCGACGTCGCACTGATTCCATGGCGAACCTATCCCGACAATCAGCCGAATCCACGGTTTCTTGAGCAGCTGGCGGCCCACGTTGCCCAGACCCAGCCGGTGCTCTTCCTGTGCCGCAGTGGCCTGCGTTCCCATGCAGCTGCGCAAGCGGCTGCATCCGCCGGATGGCGTTCAGCGTTCAACATCCTCGAGGGCTTCGAGGGGGACCTCGACGAGGCGAATCAGCGCGGCCGGCGCAATGGATGGCGTCTGCACGGACTGCCCTGGCTTCAGGGTTGACTCTCCGATTCGACATTTGGAAAAAGCTTTGTGCCGGATCAAGGGGTCACCCGATCCCGGATCGCCGACGATGCAGAGCATGGAATCGCTCTCCGTGCTCGCCAGCTATGCGCTCGTCGGACTCGCCGTCGGCCTGATCGTCGGGCTGACCGGCGTCGGCGGCGGGTCGCTGATGACCCCCATCCTGACCGGACCATTCGGAGTTGCTCCAGCCATCGCCGTGGGCACCGATCTGGTGTTTGCGGCCGTCACCAAGGGTGTGGGGACCGCGGTACACGGATGGGCCGGCACCGTGCAGTGGCGAGCCGTGGCCTGGCTGCTCGCCGGCAGCCTGCTCGCTTCACTCGCCACATTGGCTTGGTTGCGTGCACACGGGGCGGCCAACCCGGGGTTGGCGGGCTTCATCCGCAAGAGTGTCGGCATATCAGTGCTCCTCACGGCACTTGTTCTGGTGTTTCGCGGACGGCTCATGGCGTGGATCCGAGCCCGGCCGGAGCTCCAGCTTCAGGGGCGCAGCCGTGATGCCACGCTCCTGCTGGCCGGTCTCGTGCTGGGCGCGCTGGTCACCGTTTCGTCCATCGGCGCCGGCGCTCTGGGCGCAAGCATCCTGTTCTGGCTCCACCCACACTGGGAGCCGGCCGAGGTGGCTGGGACGGACATTGCCTACGCGGTGCCTCTGACCGCAGTGGCCGGCGCCGGGCACTTTGCCCTCGGCACGGTGGATCTGTTTCTTCTGGCGGGCCTGCTCATCGGCAGCGTGCCTGCCATTGCCTTGGGAAGCGCCATTGCGCGGCGGCTGCCCGAACGTCTGTCCGGCTCGCTGCTGGCCGTGGTGCTCACGGCAGCGGGAACCAAGATGGTGCTCTGAGACCAGGATCATGTATCGCTACAACGACTACGACCGACGCATCGTCGCCGAACGGGTGGCCCAATTCCGCGGGCAGACCGAGCGCTTCCTTTCGGGCGAGCTGACCGAGGACGAGTTCCGTCCGCTGCGTCTGCAGAACGGCCTGTACGTGCAGCGCCACGCACCGATGCTGCGTGTGGCCATCCCCTACGGATTGCTGTCCTCCGCACAGCTGCGTACGCTTGCCCATGTCGCCCGAACCTACGACCGCGGCTACGGCCACTTCACCACGCGGCAGAACATCCAGTTCAATTGGCCCGCGCTGGAGCGCGTACCCGACATCCTGGCCGAGCTCGCCGCCGTGGACATGCACGCCATTCAGACCAGCGGCAACTGCGTGCGCAACATCACTACCGATGCATTTGCGGGGATTGCGCCGGACGAGATCGTCGACCCGCGGCCGTACTGCGAGCTGCTGCGGCAATGGAGCACCTTTCATCCGGAGTTCGCCTTCCTGCCCCGCAAGTTCAAGATTGCGGTGTCGGGCAGCGCGGTCGATCGCGCGGTCGTGCGGCTGCATGACATCGGTATCGAGCTTTATCTCGGCAGTCAAAACGACGTGCTCGCGCGGGTGTATGTCGGCGGCGGCATGGGGCGCACCCCGATCGTGGCACCGGTTCTGCATGAGGCTCTGCCCTGGCAGCACCTGATGACTTATTGCGAAGCCGTGCTGCGTGTCTACAACCTGCATGGCAGACGCGACAACAAGTACAAGGCACGCATCAAGATCCTGGTCAAGGCGCTGGGCGTCGAGGCATTCGCCGCGCAGGTCGCTGCCGAGTTCGCGCAACTCAAGGATGGTCCGCAGACCTTCACGGAGGCCGAGCGGGATCGGGTGGCACGGCACTTCGTCGCACCGGCCTATCGACCCGCACAGGCGCATTGCGCCGAGTACGAACGCACGCTTTCGGCTGAGCCGGCGTTTTCCCGCTGGGTGGAACGCAATGTCGCGCCACACCGCGAGCCCGGCTACGCCGCCGTCACCCTGTCGCTCAAGCGCGCAGCCATTGCGCCGGGCGATGCCACCGCCGATGAGATGGACAAGGTGGCCGATCTGGCAGACCGCTACAGCTTTGGCGAGCTGCGTGTGAGCCACCGCCAGAACCTGGTGCTGTCGGATGTGCCGCGCGATCAGCTGCCGGCCCTGTGGCGTGAGGCCCGTGCATTGGGCCTGGCCAACCCGACACTCAACCTGCTGACAGACATGATTGCCTGTCCAGGCGGCGACTTCTGCTCACTGGCCAACGCCCGCTCGATTCCGATTGCCGAGAGCATTCAGCAGCGCTTCGATGACCTCGACTATGTCTACGACCTCGGCGAGCTGAAGCTCAACATCTCGGGATGCATCAACTCCTGCGGACATCACCACAATGGTCATATCGGCATCCTGGGCGTGGACAAGAATGACCAGGAGTTCTATCAGGTCTCGATTGGCGGCCGATCCGGCGAAGGTCCGGGCAATGACACGCGCATCGGGCAGATCATCGGCCCCTCGTTCTCCGCAGAGCAGGTGCCGGATGTGCTCGCCAAGCTCCTGGACACCTTCGTGCGTGCGCGCCACGAAGACGAGCGCTTCATCGATACCTTCGACCGAATCGGGCTGACGCCCTTCAAGGAGGCTGTTTACGGCGATTCGACGGCGCATCGGGATCGGGAGGCTGCCCATGCCTGAGATCATCCTGCGCGGCGCAGTCGTTCCGGACACCTTCATCACTGTGGACAGCATTGAGGCGCTTGCGTCCGTCAATGCGCAGCAGGATGTTCTGGCGCCGCTGTCGGTTTGGCAGGCTGCGCCTGAGTTGTTGATCGAGCGACGCTCGCGTCGCGGTCTGCTTCTTGCGGCGGATGCCGATCCGTCGGCCGCAAAGACCTTCTTCAAGCACCTTGATCTGCTGGCAGTGAGCTTTCCGAGCATGACCGATGGTCGTGGCTTCTCGCTTGCCTATCTGCTGCGTACCCGCTTGGGCTGGCGAGGCGAGCTGCGGGCAGTCGGTCCGCTGGTCCGCGACCAGCTGCAGGCTCTGGCGCGGGTGGGCTTTGACGCCATGAGCCTGCGCGCCGGCCAGGACCTGCACGCCGCACTGGCCAGCCTGCGTGATTTCTCCACGCCCTATCAGGCGTCGGCCGATGATCCGCGCCCGCTGTTCGCACGAACCGATCTGGAGCACACCCATGTCTGACCTGAAGACCGGTGCCCTGCACGCCATGCTGACGGGGATTGCCAAGCGCTATCCGGGCGCAGCCATCGCCTCGTCCATGCAGATGGAGGACATGATCCTGACGGATGTGGTCGGCCGCCTGAAGCTGCCCTTGGCCATCTTCATGCTCGATACCGGGCGGCTCCACAGCGAGACCCTGGCCATGGTCGGCCGCGTCAAGGAGCGCTATGCGATCGAGGTGGAGATCTACCAGCCGCAGGACACCAAGGTGAAGCAGTACGTGCAGCAGCACGGCCTGAATGCCTTTTACGAGAGCGTTGAACTGCGTAAAGACTGCTGCGGCATCCGCAAGGTCGAACCCCTTGCGCGCGCGCTGCGCGACCGACCGGCCTGGGTGACGGGGCAGCGGCGTGCGCAGTCCGTCACGCGCACCGATCTGAAGATCGAGGACTTCGACAGTACCCACGGTCTGCCGAAGTTCAACCCGCTCACGGAATGGACAGACGCGGAAGTCCGCGCCTACATCAGCGCATTCGACGTGCCCGTGAACGCCTTGCACGCCCGTGGCTACCCCAGCATCGGCTGCGAACCCTGCACGCGGGCCATCAAGCCGGGCGAGGACCCGCGCGCCGGGCGCTGGTGGTGGGAGAGCAGCGACAGCAAGGAGTGCGGCCTGCACATCATCCCGATCAAGCAAGAGAGTCATGCATGAGTGCGATCCATTTGCGCGAACACCTGCCTACCCTGCCGGCGGGGGGATCAACGGGGAGGGATCAGCCCGAGGCGCAGCCCATCAGGGCGCGCAACGCGCACCTTGACTGGCTCGAGGCCGAATCCATCCACATCCTGCGCGAGGTGGTGGCCGAGTCGGCGCGCCCTGCGATGCTGTTTTCTGGCGGCAAGGACTCGGTCGTGATGCTCCATCTCGCGGTGAAGGCCTTCTTCCCGGGGAGCCTGCCGTTTCCGCTGATGCATGTGGACACCGGGCACAATTTCCCGGAGGTGATCAGCTTCCGTGACCGGCGCGTGGCACAACTCAAGGCCCAACTGATCGTGGGCCATGTGGAAGACAGCATCCGCAAGGGCACCGTGGTGCTGCCGCATCCGCTGGCCTCCAGAAACGCGGCCCAGAGCGTGACGTTGCTGGAAACCATCGAGCAGCATGGTTTTGACGCGCTGTTTGGTGGTGCACGCCGCGACGAAGAGAAGGCGCGGGCCAAGGAGCGGGTCGTCAGCTTTCGGGACAGCTTCGGCCAGTGGGACCCCAAGGCGCAGCGCCCGGAGCTCTGGAATCTCTACAACACGCGTGTGCATCCCGGTGAGCACATCCGCGTCTTCCCCATCAGCAACTGGACCGAACTCGACATCTGGCAATACATCGAACGCGAGCGCCTGGAGCTGCCGAGCATCTACTACAGCCACCAGCGACCGGTGGTGCGCAAGCAGACCCGCCATGGCGAGCTGCTCATGCCCGTCACGCCGCTCACCCCGGCGGCAGAGGGTGACGTGGTCGAGCACATGGCCGTGCGCTTTCGCACCGTCGGTGATGTGTCCTGCACCTGCCCGGTGGCCTCAACCGCCGTCAGCAATGCGCAGATCATTGCCGAGACCGTGGACACGGTCCTGTCCGAGCGGGGCGCCACGCGCATGGACGACCAGACCAATGAAGCCAGCATGGAGCGGCGCAAGAAGGAAGGCTATTTCTGAGCGTCCGATCGCCCGGAAGCCTGTCCGCGATCACTACACCGGAACCCAGACCATGAACGCCATTGCCGAGCCCTTGAATACCCTGGATGACCGCGGTGTGCTGCGCTTCATCACCTGCGGGAGCGTGGACGATGGCAAGAGCACGCTCATCGGCCGCCTGCTTTATGACGCGCGGGCCGTGCTGTCCGACCAGCTGCTGGCCGTCACGCAATCACGCCACAAGCGCACCGAGGGCGAGGAGATCGATCTGTCGCTGCTCACTGACGGCCTGGAGGCCGAGCGCGAGCAGGGCATCACGATCGATGTGGCGTATCGCTACTTCGCCAGCCCGGTGCGCAAGTTCATCATCGCGGACTGCCCCGGTCATGTGCAGTACACGCGCAACATGGTGACCGGCGCATCCACGGCCGACGCCGCCGTGCTGCTGATTGACGCCACACGGGTGCAGCAGGGTGTGCTGCTTGAGCAGACGCGCCGCCACGCTGCGCTCGTCAGCCTGCTTGGCGTCCGGCACCTCGTGGCGGTTGTGAACAAGATCGATCTGCTGGACTACTCGGAAGCCGCTTTCAACAGCATCAAGACCGCGTTCGAGGCGCTGGCGCTGCAGCTCGGTGTCGAAGCGGCAGCGGTCATTCCGGTTTCTGCCCTGCGTGGGGACAACGTCGTGGTGCCCTCGCGCAATACCCCCTGGTACGAGGGCCCGGTGCTGCTGGAAGTGCTGGAGACCCTTCCGGCTAATGATGGCCTGGATGACGCACCGCTGCGCTTTCCGGTGCAGTGGGTCAGCCGCGTAGGCGGCAGTCGCGTGGACGACTTCCGTGGCCTTGCCGGCACCGTCGCTGCAGGCCGCGTTCGCCCGGGGGATGCCGTACGCATCGAGCCGGCCGGTGTGGCGGCCGTGGTGGATCGCATCATCACGTTCGAGGGCGAGCTGACCGAGGCCAGCGCAGGCCGGGCCGTCACGCTGGTGCTGGATCGGGACGTGGATGTGTCACGCGGGGACGTGATCCTCTCTGCGGCTGACCCGGCGGCCTCGGTGCGCAGCCTGTCGGCCGAGCTGTGCTGGCTCGACAGCACACCCCTGAATCCGGCGCGCCGCTACCTCATCAAGCATGGCACGCGGACCATGCAGGCCAAGGTGCTTGCGGTGGAATCGCGTCTGGATCTCGAACGCCTGGAGCACGATGCCGCAGACGGGCTGGCGCTCAACGACATCGGGCGCGTTCGCCTGGCCTTGCAGCAGCCGCTCGTTGCAGATGCCTACGCCGACCAGCGTGCCACCGGACGCTTCGTGTTGATCGACGCGGCCACGAACCAGACGGCGGCAGCCGGTCTGATTGCTGCCTGAGGGCGACGCAGCGGTGGCCTGAGGGCACCACGTACGGTTCGGGTGGTTCGGGCGCCACAGTGTCCGGCCGCGGCCAAGCGTCAGGCTGCGGCTCATCGCACAAATCCGCGTGTTCGTCCGTCTGCCGCTGGCGCGGCTTGGGCGGGCTCGCCCAGAATTCGGCCATCCCAACGCGCTGCATGAGGCCGAGCCATGTTCTGTCCCCCACTGAAAGCTGCCGCTGCGGGCGCCCTGCTCGCCCTGGGTGCCGGCGCCCTCGCCCAGACGGCCGATGATCCGGCGCTGGCCGCGCAACTCAGGGCCCGGTTTGAGAATGACCGAACCGGTGCCTGTGTCGTGGCCGCCGTGATCGAAGGCACCCAGGTGCGGCGCGCGCGCTACTGCGCCAATCCCAAGGCCCAGCGCACCCTGACGGACGACACGGTGTTCGAGATCGGCTCGGTCACCAAGACCATG
>DASSQC010000434.1:0-2434 GCA_035702705.1 Burkholderiaceae bacterium
CTCGTGCTGCTGGCGCCACTGACGCGCGAGACGCATGATCTCATCACCCTGGCGGTGCTGCGCAGGATGGCGCGGCCGAGCTACCTGATCAACGTGGCCCGCGGCGCGCTTGTGGTGGAAAGCGACCTGCTTGCGGCACTGGATGAAGGCACGCTGGCCGGTGCCACACTCGACGTGTTCCGCACCGAACCCCTGCCCGAATCCCACCCCTTCTGGACGCATCCGAAAATCACCGTCACGCCGCACATCTCGGCCAAGACCGTGGTGAGCACATCGGCGACGCAGATTGCCGGCAAGATCGCAGCGCTCACGCGCGGCGAAGCGGTGAGCGGCGTGGTGGACCGCAGCCGCGGCTATTGAAAGCACACGATGACCCTGCCCAAGCATGTTCACCTGATCGACGTCGGCCCGCGCGACGGCCTGCAGAATGAAAAGACGCCGATCGATACCGCGATCAAGATCGAACTGATCGAGCGCCTGACCGCCGCCGGCATCCGCCATCTGGAGGCGGCCAGCTTCGTCTCGCCCAAGTGGGTGCCGCAGATGGCCGATGGTGCCGAGGTGCTGGCTGGCGTGAAGCGCTTGCCCGGCGCCACCTACGCCGCACTGGTGCCGAACATGAAGGGCCTGGAAGGCGCGCAGGCCGCGCTCGCCGATGAAGTGGTGATCTTCGGCGCCGCCAGCGAAGCCTTCAGCCAGAAGAACATCAACTGCAGCATTGCGGAATCCATCGAGCGTTTCCGCCCGGTGGCTGAGGCGACGCTGGCCGACCAGCGCAGGCTGCGCGCCGCCATTTCCTGCTGCCTGGGCTGCCCGTATCAGGGCGAGGTACCGATTGCCGCCGTGGTCGATGTGGTGCAGCGCCTCGATGACCTGGGCACGCAGCTGTTCTGCATTGCAGACACCATCGGCGTGGGCACGCCCGAGCGCACCAAGCGCGTGATCGAGGCGGTGGCGGCCGTGGTCGGCATCGAGCGCATCAGCGGCCACTTCCATGACACCTACGGCACCGCCCTGGCCAATGTCTATGCCTGCCTGGAGCTGGGCGTGAGCACGTTCGAATCCAGCGTCTCGGGCCTGGGCGGCTGCCCCTATGCCAAGGGTGCCACCGGCAATGTGGCCACCGAGGACGTGGTCTATCTGATGCACGGGCTGGGCATCGAGACGGGCGTGGATCTGGATGCGCTCATCGACACCGGCGCCTGGATTGCGCAGGCCATCGGCCGGCCCTACGCCGCGCGTGCCGGCCGCGCCCTGCTGGCCAAGCGGCCGCAGCCCACGGCCTGAACACGGAGCACGCCCTTGATCTCTCCCGACCTCCAACCCGGCCTGAAGTTTGAAGACCGCTTTCGCGTCGAGGACTTCATGACCGTACCGCGCCTGTATCCCACGGTGGACTTCTGCGCCGACATGCCGGATGTGCTGGCCACCGGCTACATGGTCGGCATCATGGAACTGGCCTGCACGCGGGCCATCATGCGCTACGTGGACTGGCCGCGCGTGCAGAGCGTGGGCACGATGGTGAATTTCACCCACACGGCCGCCACGCCGCCCGGCATGAGCCTGCGCATCGCAGGCGAGGTGCTCGAGGTGGATGGCCGACGCCTGAAGTTCCGCGTCGAGGCCTGGGACGAGCACGACAAGATCTGCGAAGGCACGCACGAGCGCTTCGTGATCGACCCCGCCAAGTTCAACGGCAAGCTCGCCGAGAAGAAGAACAAGGCAGGTCTCTGATGACGCCTGAACAGGTCCGCGCCCTGCCCGAAGGCCAGCCCGTCCCCTCACCCTGCATCAATGTGTGCAGCATGGACGCCGCCACCGGCCTGTGCCGCGGCTGCCTGCGCAACATCGACGAGATCGTGGCCTGGGGCAGCGCCTCGGAGGCCTACAAGCGCGGCGTCTGGGCGCGGATCGAGCAGCGCCAGGCCGATCAGTTCAAATAGCGGATCTTCCGCCGCACCCACCCAGCCATCTCATGAGCGCCAAGCAGGACGTTCCCGTCAGCATCGACTCCGCCAAGGGCCTGTCGGCCACGGGCTATGCCTACCCGGCCGCCGTGCGCTGGGTGGCGACCGCCCTGGTCCTTGGGACCGTGGTCACGGCCATCCGCGCCTGGGATGTGGCCAGCGGCGAACTGCTGCATCAGGTGAAGTGGGTGCACTGGCTGCTTGCGGCGTCTATCGTGGGACTGCTTGCCTGGTACTACGCCTGCCTGATGCGGTCGCGCACCACGATCGCGAATGGCGAAGTGCGCCAGACCTGGATGTGGGACAAGCACACCAGCATCGACAACATCCTCAAGGCCCGCTTCATCGGCGTGCCCTACGCGCCCTGGCTCATGGTGACGCGGCTGGCCGTGCGCACGCGCGATGGCAAGTGGATCGTGTTCTATTCGGGCAGCCGCGAGGTGTCGGCGGCCTTTGCGCACATCGAC
>DASSQC010000435.1:0-4383 GCA_035702705.1 Burkholderiaceae bacterium
TCCTGATTCACGGCCTATGCATGAACGATCTGCAGTGGACGCGGCGCGGCCACGACCATGGCAGCGCGCTGGCCCATGCGCAGGGCTTCACGCCGCTGTACCTGCACTACAACACCGGCCTGCCCGTGGCCGAGAACGGCGCCCAGCTGGCGGCCCTGCTCGATGCGCTGCTGCGCGCCTGGCCGGTGCCCGTGCAGGAGCTCGTGCTGCTGGGTCACAGCATGGGCGGGCTGGTGGCGCGCAGTGCAATTGCGCAGACCGGCCCCCGCGCGGCCTGGCGGCGCAGGCTGCGGGCCTTGATCTGCCTGGGCACGCCGCACCAGGGTGCGCCGCTGGAGCGTGCCGGCAGCGGCCTGACCTGGCTGCTGGCACGCAGCCCCTACACCGCACCCTTTGCACGCCTGGGCGCGCGGCGCAGCGCCGGCATCCGGGATCTGCATTCGGGCAGCGTGCTGCCGGCGCAGCCTGGCGATGCTTCGCACCCCGATGCCCCGGCCCGCGCACGCACCCACGTCCACGTGCCCTGGCCGCAGGGTGTGGCCTGCTACACCGTGGCGGCCAGCACCAGCGCGGCCGCCAGCCCGGGCAAGCGCCCGGCCGGTGACGGACTCGTGCCCGTGGCCAGCGCCCTGGGCCAGCACCGCCAGCCCGAGCGCGACCTGCGCCTGCCGCCCGGCCAGCAGGCGGTGTTCTTCGGATTGGGCCATTTCGATCTGCTCAGCAGCCGCGCGGTGAGCGCGCAGCTCTGCACCTGGCTGGATGATCAGGCTTGATCACACTCGATCACGCCTGATCACGACCGAACGCGCATGCACTCAGCCCAACACGCCTGAACGCAGTGCCCGGGCGGGGGGCGAGTGTTCAGTCGTCCTGCGTCAGCGCCAGCAGCACGTCGGCATACCAGGCGCAGTTCAGTCCGAGCGATTCGTCGTGCGCCGCGTCGCGCGTGCGCATGTCCATGCGGGTGGAGTGCACGCCCAGCAGCTGCCAGGGCAGGCCGTCGGCCGCCGCCTGGGTGCGGTGGCGCAGCACGGGGGCGCCGCTGCTGCCGCGGTGTGTGCGCGCATCGGTCAGAAAGTAGCCCTTGGCCTGGAAACGCACGCCCCAGGCCGAGGCAATCGATGCGCTGCGTGCCACCGGCAGGTGGTGCACCGTGTCGTGAAAACCCAGTGGAAAGCCGACGATGGTCAGCGGATCGCCCATGCCCACCTGCTCGCCGCGCGCCTCCAGGTGTGCCGGCGTGAAGGATCGGATCACGGCGGCCTGCGGCAGCCGATGGGTGGCCACCTCGATCAGCGCCACATCCACCGCGCCGCCACTGTCGGTGGCCTCGCGCCAGAGGCTGCGCCCCTCGGCATACAGCGGGATGGACCACACCACCACCTGGGTGAGATTGCGCGTGTCGGTGTGCAGGTCGATCTCGATGCGGTCCGGGAAATGCCCCGCGGGTTCATCCAGCAGCACGTGCCGGCTGGTGACGATGAACAGCCGCTCGTTGCGGCTGAAGAAAAAGCCGCTGGCCTCGGACTGCACGGCCGCATCGCGCCAGGTGCGGATGCGCACCGTGGTCAGCGGCAGGCCATCGTCCAGCGGCTGGCGGGCATCGGGCGCAGGCCGGTCGGCCAGCAGGCCCAGATAGCGGCCGATGTCGCGCTCGAAGGCGCCCAGCACCACGTCCGAAATGTCGGCATGCAGCATGACCGTGCGCGCGGCCTCGGCCAGCGACTCGACCGTCGCGCGCGCCTGCTGGCGCTGATCGTCGCCGAGCTGGCGCAGCAACGCCGGGACCACGCTGTCCAGGGCGACCAGGCTGCCCTTGAGTTCGCAGATGCGCTCTGTGGCGTCTTGCAGATTCTTCATGAGATCTGCCTCCAGAAATGACAAAGCGCGGCCTTGCCGCGCTTTGCGGGGTGCTCATCGCACCCAAGCCGCCCGCGAGGGGCGGACAGTCCGTATCAGGCCAGCGAACGGATGTTCGATGCCTGAGGACCCTTCTGGCCCTGCGTGACTTCGAACTCGACGCGCTGATTTTCGGTCAGGGTCTTGAAACCGCTGCCTTGAATTTCCTTGAAGTGGGCAAAGAGGTCCTTGCTGCCGTCATCGGGAGCGATGAAGCCGAAACCCTTGCCTTCGTTGAACCATTTGACGGTGCCGGTTTGAGTAGCCATGGTGTGTATTCCTTCTGTGTTGATGCGGCGCAGGATCGCGCCAGGTGGCGAAACGCCAAGAAAATCTTCACGGGGAGGTCAACACGAACACTAGCCAGAAGCCAGCACGAGACGAGATACCAATGAGCGGACGGTCTTGAACAGATCAGCGCTTGCAGAGTAACCGGTCAGCCGTACTGCGCCACACCTATATATGCATCGATTCCCACTGATCGATAGCGGCAGGCTTGCCTGCGCATGCAAGCCTGCCTGTGTGCACTGCAGCGATGCAGCGCTCAAGCCCCGCGAATTGATCGGGCTTGATGGTGTTCTGCCGTGAAGCGCGATAGCCTGCGCCACGCGTGCTCCATGCGGGCCCCGCTGCCATCAATCACTGAAAGGCTTGCGCTCTTGGCTCGACTTCTTGCTCCGCCCCGCACGTTCGTGCTCGCTCCGCCCGCGCCCCATGGCGCGGTCCAATCCAACTCCCGCACCGGCGCATTGTCTGGCGCACTCAACGGCGCACGGCACGTGCATCTGGCCAGCGCCGGCGACGCCCCCGGACGCAACGCCGACCGCGCCGCATCCGACGGCCCGGCCGAACGCTCCGCCGGCGAAGCCGAATGCCGCCGCACCATGCGCGACGTGCTCGAGGCGCGCATCATCCCGCGCCTGCTGGCCGTCAGCCGCGAAGGCGCCGACCCGGATCGGCTGGCGAATGCCGCCATCACCCGCGCCAGCGAGATCGAAGCCATTGCGCGTGCCTGCGCCCGTGGCGACCACGCCGGCGCACTCGCCATCCTCGACACGCTGCAGACCGAAGGCCTGGCCACCGAAGATGCGCTCACTGAACTGATTGCACCCGCCGCACTCTGGCTGGGCCAGGCCTGGGAAGACGACCGCATGGGTTTCGATGCCGTCACCATCGGCCTGACGCTGCTGCACGAACTGGTGCACAACCTGGGCTACGGCAACCATGGCGGCCCGCAGGGCGCCGGCGTGGTCCGCCGCATCATGCTGGCCTCGGCGCCGGGTTCGCAGCACGTGCTGGGCCTGTCGATCGTGTCGGAGTTCTTCGGCAACGCCGGCTGGGAGGTGGTGCTCGACATCTCCGCCACGCCGCGCGAACTGCTGCAGTCCGTGCGCGACGAATGGTTCGACGTCATCGGCCTGTCGGTGGCGCTGGATGAACAGCTGCGCACCCTGCCCCGCCTGGTGGCCGACCTGCGCGCCGCCTCCAGAAACCCCGGCTGCGCCGTGCTGCTGGGCGGCCCCGTGTTCGGCCTGCGGCCCATGGAGGCCGAACAGTTCGGCGCGCACGCCATCTGCCTGGATGCGCGCGAGAGCGTCGGCCTCGCGCAGTCGCTGGCCGATCCGCGACACTGAGCACCAACACAGCCCCGGGGCTGCAAGCGCAGATCGAGCATTCATGCGGTTCTTCAGGCCAAAGTGGCTGAAGAACCGCACCAGGCAACCGAGATGTGGCTCAGCAGCTTCGCGCTGACGGGCGTTCGTCCTCGCAGACCTTCGCCCCGTGCCTGGCGCCCGGCGGCGCGTGGCCGAATGCGGCTGCGCCTTGGGGCGGCGAGCATTGCGGGCTGAAGCCGCGCCAGCTCATGGGCGCGCCCATGGCTTGCCGCGCACGCACCGCATGGGGGATTCACAGCGCCACGCCGGCTGCGGCATAGTCGGTGCACCCTGCTCTGGAGCCCCCCGATGCGCCGTGCGCTTGCCGCCCTTGCCCTGTTTGCCCCTCTGCGGGCCACCCTGCTTGCGGCCTCGGTACTGACCGCCGTGCTCAGCCTGCCGGCGCCGGCTGCGGCGCAGACCCCGCCGGTGGAGATGAACACCGACCGTGCGAGCTTCATGGTGGTGCTGCGCGAAAGCCCCGGGCAGAACCGGCCGGACGACCGCTTCACCCCCACCGGGCCCACCAAGCTCACGCTGCCCGACGGCAAGGAGATCGAGCTCAACCACGCCTGGTGGGAGTACATCGGCGATCTGCATGTGCGCTTTGTGTTCGACAGCCCAGCCACCATGCGCAACGCCACGCCCGACGAGCTGGAGAAGATCGGCATCAAGACGGTGGACGACGCCCTGACCCTGGCTGTGGCCAACATCCGCCGCACCTACGGCGCACCGCGCAGCCAGCCCCTGGCCGGCGGCGTGATGAGCGTGCTCGGCCGGTCTGAAGACGTGAACAGCAGCTACTTCCTGGACCGCCCCTTTTGGGAGA
>DASSQC010000436.1:0-4415 GCA_035702705.1 Burkholderiaceae bacterium
AGAGCTGGAGGGGTGGCAGCCAGGCCGGGCGCACCTAGCGCGGCTCCGGGTCGGCGCCAGGGCCGTGCAGACCGTCCCGGCTCAGCGTGAGCACCCGGTCGCAGGCCGCAGCCACCTGCTGGGAGTGCGTCACGATGAGCGCTGCGGCACCCCGGGATCGGGTCTCCGCCAGCAGCAGATCAAGCACGTCCTGCGCCGTGCGCGGATCGAGGTTGCCGGTCGGTTCATCGGCCAGGATCAGCGACGGCGCATGGACCAGGGCGCGAGCGATGGCCACGCGCTGCAGCTCGCCACCCGACAGACTCGTGGGCTGCCGAGAACCGAAACCGTCCAGCCCGACGGCGCGCAGCATCAGTGCAGTGCGCGCCGCGTGTTCAGCGGCCGGCACCTGTGCGAGCAGCAGCGGCACGGCCACGTTCTGCGCCACGGTCAGCGCGGGCAGCACATGGAAGGCCTGAAAGACGAAGCCCAGCCGACGGGCACGCAGCTGCGCCGCGGCCGCTTCATCCAGCGCGTGCATCGGCTCGCCGCCAATATGCACCTCGCCGGCATCGGCACGGTCCAGCCCGGCAATGCAGTTCAGCAGCGTGGATTTGCCCACGCCGGATTCGCCCACCAGAGCCACGACTTCCCCGGCTGCAATCTGCAGGCTGATGGCGTCGAAGACGGGCCGCGGACTGCCGGGAAAGCGCTTGCCGAGTTGATGCACCTGAAGCATCGTCCGATTGTATGGAGCGGCCCTGCGTGCATGCCTCTCCAGCCAGCCTCGGCCGCCCCGGTGCGACATTGCGCACCGGGGTGGCGCACGTGTGCCGTGCGGGCATGCCGGATTCCTGCCGGCGGCCAGGCCGGGCCGCACCGGGGATTGCGCTGTGAACATCCGGGAATTCGGCGCGTGGCCGGCTCGCGCTGAGGCTTCAGTTCGCGCCCCGGCCTGCCGATATCAGCTCGAAGCCCTGAAAAACCCAGCCCCATGAACCGCTCCGTTTCTCCCCAGCCCGGCCCGCGTCTGAAACACCCGGCCCGCCTGCGCAGCCTGATGCTCACGGGCGCGGCCATGCTCGCGCTGAGCGGCTGCGAGCTGCTGGGCATCGAAGACCCGGCCAAGGCCGCTGCAGCCGCCGAAGCCGATGGCAAGGCGATCGGTGCGGCCTGCCGCCACGCTGCGCGCGCCATCGAGGACTGCTATGCCCGCAACCCGAAGGCCTCCAAGGCCGCGGTCTATGCAGGCTGGCGCGAGATGAACGACTACATGGCCGAGAACAAGATCGAGCCGGTCAAGCCGGTTGATGCTGACAAAGACAAGGCCGCCATGCCGGCGCTTCCTGGTCTGCCGCCGGGCTTCACGCTGCCCACCGTGCCAGCCGCCGCGCCCGCCGCCGATGCCAAGGCGGCCGCCAAGGGCACGCACTGAGCGGCAAGCGCAGGGGCACGCCTGCGCCTCAATACATTTCGGGATGATCCGGCTGGACGCTGGATCACATCGGGCGCTAGCGTTGCGGACCTTGCCATGGCCTGCCTGAGTCTGCTCGCCCATTCATGTCGACCCCATTGCCTGCCCTGTCCGCCGCCCTGGCCCAGCACCTGGAGGGCCGTTGCGGCATCGCGCGTGTCTGGGAGGCCGCCTGTTCGCACCTGAGCGAACGTCTGCGCTGCACACGCGTGAGCGTGTGGCTCTACAACGGCGTGCGCGATGCACTTGACGAACTTGCGCTGCTGGACGCACGCACCCAGCGATTCTCCTCGGGCATGCGCCTGGCATTGAGCGACTTTCCGGCCTACTTCACGGCGCTGAGCACCTCGGACGTGATTGACGCACCCGCCGCACGGACGCACCCTGCGACCGCCTGCTTCGGCGATGCGTACTTCCTGCCCGCGGACATCCACTCGCTGCTTGACCGTGTGGTGTTCGATGCCGGCGAGCCGGTTGCCGTGATCTGCTGCGAGCAGTGCGGTGCGCCACGCACCTGGTCCGAGCAGGACCACGAAACCCTGGCGGCTGTGGCCCATGAGCTGGGGAATGCCTTCACGCTCGCCCGCATGACGCACGGGTCCTAGGCGCCTTGCGCCGCGCTCTCATCCAGGCAGCAGCAGGCCCGGCCGCTGGATCGACAGCCAGCGCAGGATGCGCGGATAGAAGGTGTCGGGCGTGATCGGTTTGGCGAGGTGATCGTTCATGCCGGCGTCCAGACTGCGCTGCCGGTCCTCGGAGAAGGCGTCGGCGGTCAACGCGATGATGGGCGTGTCGGCATGTCGCGGCAGCTGGCGGATGGCCCGGGCGGCGCTTTGCCCGTCCATCACCGGCATGTGCAGGTCCATGAGGATGAGATCGAAGTGCTGGCTTGTGCACAGTTGCAAGGCCTCGGCACCGTTGTGGGCCTCGGTGACGCCCAGCCCCACCAGGGCCAGCTGGGCTGTGGCGACCAGACGGTTGACCTCGTTGTCCTCGACCAGCAGGATCCGGCTGGCGCTGTAGTGGTGGCGAAGGATGCGCTCCGGGGCAAAGAACAGGCGCTCGGCGGCGGACAGGCTTTCCGCAGCGCTTGCGCCCTGCGCTGCCGCGCTGGCCAACCCAAGGCGTGCCGTGGCCCAGAACAGGCTGCCACGACCCACGGCACTCTGCACCCCCACACTGCCGCCCATCAGCTGCGCCAACTTGCGGCTGATCGACAGGCCCAGCCCGGTACCACCATAGCTGCGCGTACTCGACAGATCGGCCTGCTCGAACGGGCGGAAGATGCGCTCCTGGGCGTCCTCCGGGATGCCGACGCCGGTGTCCTGCACCTCGAAGCGCAGGACCACGCCATCGGCATCCCGATCCTGCACGGCACAGCGCAGGATGATGGCGCCGGATTCCGTGAACTTGACTGCGTTGCCCAGGAAGTTCAGCAGGATCTGCGTCAGGCGCGTGGGGTCGCCCACGACCCAGCGGGGAACCTCGTCCTCGAGTTCGTGATAGAGCCCGAGCTTCTTCGAGCGGGCATTGGTCTCCACAAGCATCAACAGGCGCGTGAACAGGGCGCGCAGATCGAAGGCGGTGGGCTCGAGCACCAGCTTGCCGCTTTCGATCTTCGAGATATCCAGGACGTCATTGATCAGCAGCAGCAGGTGGTCCGCGGCCTGCGCCATGTGCTGGACCTGATGGCGAGCGGCGGGTGGCAGATCGCCGCGCAGCAGGATCTGCGAGAAGCCGACGATCGCGTTCATCGGCGTGCGGATCTCGTGGCTCATGTTGGCCAGGAAGGCGCCCTTGGCGCGGCTGGCAACCTCGGCGAGATTCTTGGCCGCCTCCAGGTCACGCGTGCGTTCTGCAACCTTGGCTTCGAGCGCCTCATTGGCTGCGCGAAGCGCCTCCCGCAGCTCGGCCGATGCCTGCAGGCCCGCCGCCATGTCGCGCCCGATCAGCAGGAACAGCAGGCAGCCCAGGCTGAGCATGAAGACCGTGACCCCGATTTGCACGCGGATCGAGCCGGGCGCCTGCTCGGGCAGGAGCTGGTTGGCTTCCAGCCCGAACAGGGCAAGCAGTATGACCATCACGGCCAGAAAGGTCGCCACGGCCCAGCGCGTTCCCAGCATCCAGCCCGCGAAGGCGATCAGGGGCGGAAAGGCCCACGCGATCGGAGCGCGAAAGCCGCCATTGACCGCGGCCAGCAGCCCCACGGCCGCGGTGATCATGATCAGCAGGATGGCAGAGGCTGCGCGCAGATGTCCGCGAGCCTGGGTGAACCAGACCGAACCGACGACGCAGAGCATGAAGACATTGATGCCGACGCGACGTGCATCGAACGCGCCCTCGAGCACATAGGCAGCGTTCAGACCGAGTGCCGCAACCGCGATGCAGATGCATGCCACGCGCAGAAACCATGCGCGTCGGTCGGTGCCGGTGTCTTCCGAGTAGGTATGAAGCATGGATGTTTGCCAGGTTGGCGGGCGCCCCGCGCCATCTGCACGCTTGATCGATCGCTCGCCACTTCAGTTCAGGTGCAGATCATGGCCTACGACGATGCAGGGTGTAATCCGGGATTGCGTCATCTCCCGGCGCCCGAAGATCTGCAATCCTAAGGGCTTACTCGCAATCTGACCGGCACGCTGGCGCCTCGGACGGGCCTAGAGTGTCGGCACGCTCGTGCGCCGACCTCCATTCGGCCCATCCTGACCTTCAATTGCCCGATCATGAACATGCCCACGATTCCCGACGCGGTGCTCAACGCCATCGATGTCGATCCGCTTGAAACCCTGGAGTGGAAACAGGCGCTCGAAGGCCTGGTGGCCGCCATGGGGCCACAGCGCGCTGCCTTCGTGCTTGATGCGGTGCTGGCCCATGCACGGCTTCTCGGTGTGGAATCCGCCAGCGCGCAGCTGTTGAGTTCACCGTATGTCAACAGCATCGCGCCGTCGGCCGAGCCCGTGTTTCC
>DASSQC010000437.1:0-10547 GCA_035702705.1 Burkholderiaceae bacterium
GCGTCGTTCACACCACAGCAACCTGCCCGACCCGAACAGGGGGCACAAAAAAAAGACCCCGGCAGACGAAGCTGCCAGGGTCGGGAGTGCGCTGTGCGGGTGGGAGAGAGGAGGAGAGACCGCTTCAGATACAGCGCAGCATCAGGTCAGCCGATTGCGCTTGCGCTCAGCGGCCGGCCTGAAACTCGGTGAGGGCGCCGCGCATCTTCTTGAGCGCAGCGCTTTCGATCTGGCGGATGCGCTCGGCGCTGACGCCGTATTCATCGGCCAGTTCCTGCAGCGTCATGGGCTCGCTGCCGTCCTCGGCCACGTTCAGCCAGCGGGTCTGGATGATGCGGCGGCTGCGGTCGTCAAGCTTGGCCATCGCAGCCTCGATGCCGGAGGATGACATGGCATCGCGCTCCTTCATCTCCAGGACGCGGGTGGGCTCGGTGCGGCTGTCTTCCAGGTAGGCGATGGGCGCGAAGGCCATCGCGTCCTCGCCGTCGTCCGGGTTGCCTTCCAGCGCGATGTCACCACCGGAGAAGCGCGTCTCCATCTCGCGCACTTCCTCGGGCTTGACCTCCAGCGTGTCGGCAATGCGCTGCACGGCGGCGGAGTCCAGCGTGCCGGCGTCGCCCTTCATGCTGCGCAGATTGAAGAACAGCTTGCGCTGGCTCTTGGTGGTGGCCACCTTGACCATGCGCCAGTTCTTCAGGATGTATTCATGGATCTCGGCCTTGATCCAGGCCAGGGCGAAGCTCACCAGGCGCACGCCGCGGTCCGGGTCGAAGCGCTTGACCGCCTTCATCAGGCCGATGTTGCCTTCCTGGATCAGGTCGGCATGCGGCAGGCCGTAGCCCAGGTAGTTGCGCGCCACGCTGACCACCAGGCGCAGGTGGGACATGACGAGCTTTCCTGCGGCTTCGACGGAGTCGCGGTCACGCAGGTCGCGGGCGAGCTGCTGCTCTTCTTCGTGCGTGAGCAGGGGAATGCGGTTGACGGCCGAGATGTAGGCGTCGATGTTGCCCAGTGCCGGCAGGCGAGACATCGAGACCATCAGGCTCTGGCCGCTGGCGAACGGACCGGCGGCCGGGCTCAGGGCAAGCGATTGGGTCATTTGTCTTACCTTTCAAGGAATTGAATCGGTTCGTTAGCACTCTATGCCGGTGAGTGCTAAATGTCCAGTCAAGTTCCCTGATGGGCGACATAGGGCGGCTTTATCCCGATGAGCCTGCCCTGCCGTCTCGACGTTCTGGGGAGAATTGCTGTGTTTGCATCTTGCGGCGCCGAGGCCCAGACCGGAGACTGCGCGTTTGGGCCGGCATTCGCCACCCCATCAGCATCGAGCCACCCGCACGCATGACCGCCCCCGCCCTGACTGCCGACGACCTGCGCAGTGTCTTTGAGCGCTGCACACGTTCGGTCTCGCGGCGCATGGTCGGCCTGCCGGCCTTCGGACCGCTGTTGCGCGAGGATCTGCTGGGCGACCCGCTGGTGCTGGCCACCATTCCGGGCGAACCGAGCCGGGCGATCGGCGATGCGGAACGCTACATCCTCGACCATGTGGCGCACCAGCTGCAGGAGATGACGACCCGGTCGTGGATGGACGCCGTGGGCGGCCCCGAGCCCGCGGCCGATGGCGCGCTGGCGCTCATGCAGGACGGCATCGAGCCGCCCAGCCAGGAGGAATGCCATCAGCTGGCGGCCGACATCGAGCGGATTTCCGGCGGCATGAGCCATAGCCTGGCGCGCATGTATGCCGACGTGCTCGCCGCAGCGCAATGTGTGCCGCGCGGCGACAGCACACCGGCCTGCCCGTTTACCGCCCGGGCCATTGTCAGTGCGGTGGGCGTGGCCTGGGGGCGGGCCATGCCGCAGGGGGCCGGGCTGGGCCGGGTGCTGCAACACTGGAAGCCCTGGCTTGCGCCGCGGATCATCGACGCACAGCGGCGGGTCGAGCAGCGGCTCGTGAGTTGTCTGGCCCGCGTGATCTAGCGGTTGCTAGCTCTGGGCGGCCGGGTCGACTGCGACTTGCGCCGCGAGCGATGTGGCCAGTGCGGCCCAGAGCGCGGCGAGCTCGTGCGCATTGCGATCCCCGTTGTGTGCACCGTCCTTCAGCCCCAGGCCATGCGCGGCGTCCTCCAGGCGGGCTGCGGCGAGGCTGCCCGCCTGATCGCCCAGCATGCGCAGGACCGTCTTGAGGCTGTGCGCCAGGCGTTCGAGCGCTGCCGCATCGGCGCGCTGCAGCGCGGCCTGCCCCTCGGCCAGATCGGCGGGAAACCGGGACCGCGCGCCGTTGGCAAAGGCGTCGAACAGGGCCCGGTTGCCAGCGAAGTGGATGTGCACGGGATCGTCGTCCACGCCGATTGGCGTCTGAACGGCAGGCGCCGGTGAATCGGCAGCCGCGTCATCCGCCTGAGCGGCCTCGTGCATGCAGGCCTCGATATCCGCGACCGATGCCGGCTTGCGCAGCACGCGCCAGACCCGCGCCTGCTGGATGGCCAGTGCGGTCTGCGCCGAGGTATCTGCGGTGAAGATCACCGTCCGTGGCGCGTTCCCGCCCTGCGCCGCACCCAGGCGGCGTACCTGATCGACCAGCCAGAGACCGTGCTCTCCCGGCAGCATCAGATCGGTGATCAGCAGGTCGGGCCAATCGTCTGCCATGAGCTTGAGTGCCTCGCGGGCCGTGCCGGCGCAGCGCAGCGACAGCGGCAGATCTGCACAGACCATCTCGAAGAAGTGGCGCACGCCTGGATCATCTTCAACGAGCAGTACGCGCATTGCAGACCCGCGCTTCAGCGTGCCGCAGCCAGCGCTTCGGCCAGACGCTGCGGCAGCTCCGTCACCAGGCGGTCCTTGCGGACGATCGGCACATCCTTCAGCGCGAAGGCATAGCGTTCGATCTCGGCATCAGACAGCGAAGTCACCACGACCAGTCGGGCCCGGGCCAGAGCGGGGTTGGCGCGCAGGCTCGCAATCAGTGCGGCGCCGTCGATGCCTGGCAGGAGGATGTCGACGATCAGCACGTCGGGGTCGAGGCGCCCGTACATCACCAGCCCGGTGACGCCATCGCCCGCCACGGCAAGCTCCGCCTGCGGCAGGGCCTGCCGCACGACCAGCTGAATGAGGTTCTGGAAGTGCGCGGAGTCTTCGATCAACAGCACGCGAGGCCCCACAGCCGCGCGCTTGCCCGCGCCGTCCGGCCGATTCGGCGCCGTCTCATGCATGCCGCTCAGCCAGCGCTCCACCGAGGCGCGCGAGATGCGGCGGTGTCCACCCGGCGTGCGCCAGGCCTGCAGTTCCCCGCGATCGACCATCGACTGCACCGAGCGAACCGCCAGCCCGAGGCGCTGTGCGGCCTCAACCGTGGTCAGGACGTCCAGTTCATCAATGTGTGGGTTGACGCTCATGCATTGATTTTGCCAGATTCGGGCCTCGAAACACGAAAATCACCTCATGGCCGGTACAAATTCAGCAATCAACCGAGGAGTCAGCAATTAATAAATCAAATTTAGATGATCAAAACTTGATTAATTGCTAGATTCATCTATAATTCGCACACTGAATCGGCAAAATCGAACCATGAAAACACTCACTACGCTGTTCGAACACCTCGATTGCGGACTGATCTGGACCGATGCGGAGTTCACGATCCGCTATGTCAATGGGCGCGCCGCGGAACAGACCGGCCTGACCGTCGGCGAAAAGGTGCCCATGGGGCCGGTACGCCGGGCCCTGGACTCCGCGATTCGCGGCCACTCTGCCTTGCCGGTCAAGCTGCCAAGCGCCAGCGGCAATGGGCAGACCTTGACGATCACGACGCTGCCCGGCCTCGGCAAGCAGGATGCGATTGCGCTCGTGCACGACGACCAGCCGACCTCCGCACTGACCGCCGGTGGTGGCATGGATGCCCTGCTGACCGTCATCCGGGCCGACCTGCTTGAGCCATGGAACAAGCTCACGCTGGAGGCGCAGCTGGCGCGCCGTACACCCGGCGCCGGCGAGACCGTACTCGGGCTGGTGAACCAGATCGAGGAGGTCGGAACCACACTGCAAAAGCTGCTTGACCTGGCCGGCGTGTGGAGCAGCTCGGCGCTGGTGGCCAATGACCGTGTCGACATGTGGGAGATGGTGCGCGCGGTCTGGCGGGCGGTCGAACCCCTGGCGGCGAGCCGAAACCTGAAGGTGCGGTTTGCCCGCTTTCCTGCCGAGGCGGAACTGGCTGCGGTCTACGGCAGCGAGCCCTGGCTGCGGCGCGTGCTGATCGAGTGCCTTGAATCCGAGATCCGCAGCACACCGCGCGGCGCAACCATCGACATCGAATACCACCAGATGGGTGCGCGCGGCCTGATCGTGTTCCGTGACTCCGGCCTGTTCGCGCCGCCGCGCAAGCAGGCCACCGCCATGGACCTCCTGGTGCGTCCTGTGCGCGCAGACTCAGAGGGTGAGCAGCAGCTCAGCGCGCGCGACCTGATCGGCTTGCGGCTGTGCAAGTACATCGTCGAGCAGCACGGCGGCCAGCTGCGCGAGGAGCACGACGGTGCGCAGCGCAACTTCCTGATCGACCTGCCCACCGGTGCGCCGGCGAAGACCGCCACGCCCGAACTCGATCTGCTGCAGGCGCAGCAGTACGCCAAGGATCTTGCCGCGCTGGTGGCGCGGCGCAAGCAGCGCCAGCAGAACACGGCAACGGCCTGAACCCGACACATCTGCTGCTGCACGCCCACGGAGTACATCATGAAAAAAGTTCTGATCGTTGAAGACCACGCAGACATCCGCAAACTCATCTCGATGACGCTCGAGTTCGAGGACTACGACATCCACGAAGCGCCTGATGGCGTGACCGGCCTGCTCATGGCCCAGACGATCCGTCCCGACCTGATCGTCATGGACGTGATGATGCCCGGCGAGCTGGATGGGCTCCAGGTTTGCAAGCACATCCGCACCGACCCGAATCTCAGCCACATTCCCGTGGTGCTCCTCACTGCACGTGGTCAGGCCAAGGATCGTGAGGCCGGCCTTGCTGCCGGGGCCACGCAGTACCTCGTGAAGCCCTTCAGCCCGCTGCAGTTGATCGAAACCATCGAACAGCTGCTCGTCAGCGCCTGAAAGTTCACATGCCAAAGGGACTCGCCGATGCCGATGTCGCCATGCAGCAGATGAGCCGCATGCTGGACGATCTGCGCGGGCTGTATGCGCAGCGCAAGGCCGCGCAGCGCGCGGCCGAACGGGCCCACCAGGACACCATGCTCCGGCTGGCCCTGGCGGCCGAGTTCCGTGACGATGAAACGGGTCGGCATCTGCTCACCATGGCGCTGTGCTGCGAGCAGTTCGCGCTCTGCCTCGGCTTGCCCAAGACATTTGCGCGCGCCCTGCGCCTTGCTGCGCCGCTGCACGACGTGGGCAAGATCGGCATCCCGGATGCGATTCTCAAGAAGGCCGGCCCCCTGAGCACCGAGGAGCGTGCGGCCATGAACGAGCACACCACCAAGGGCGCCCACCTGCTGGCCGGGGCGACCAGCGAGCTGATGAAGCTCGCTGCCGAAGTGGCGCTGACGCATCACGAGCGCTGGGATGGCAGCGGCTACCCGAACGGTCTGTCGGGCACGGCCATTCCCCTGGCGGGCCGCATCGTGGCGGTGGTCGACTACTTCGACGCCTTGACCATGGACCGCTGCTATCGCAAGGCGCTGCCGATCAGCGAAGCCATGGACATGCTGCGTGCCCAGGCCGGTCGCGCGCTCGACCCCGAGCTGTGCGCCTGTTTCGAGAAGAACCTCGACCGCATGCTGGCCGTCAGGGCCTGCGTTGAACGGACCAACCTTTCTCTGGCCGACCTGATCGACCATGAACTCTGCAGCTGAGATGTGCGTCGGGAGTCGGAAGTCGCTGTTCCCCGGTCTTTCGGCGACCCTGGCTCTGGTGGGCCTGTGCGTGATGGCCGCGGCGTGGTTGCTGGCGCCCCCCCAGGCTGCAGGCGTGGCCGCTGGCGTGCTGCTCCTCGCGATCGCACGGACCCGCGCCGTGCTTGACCGGCACGAGCTGGGCCTGCGCAGCATCGAAACCCGCCTCGCGGGCTGTTCAGCCACTGAAGTCCGGGGCACGAGCGGCTCCACCGAACAACTCGCGCAACTGACCGCCGGAGTCGAGCAGCGGCTACGCGAACGTGAAGACGAGGTCCGAACCCTGCGCGGCCGTCTCGACACGCTGCTGGGCACGGTCCCGGATGCCGTCTTCGGCCTCGATGCCGACATGTGCGTCGTCTTTGCCAATCCTGCAGTGACGGCGCTGTGCGGTCTTGAGCTGGATCGCGCAAGCGGCGTCGCGTTCTCCGCGCTTTTTCCCGAGTGCACCGCTGAATGGATTCAAGCGCGCCTCGATGGCGCTGCCGTGGTCTCAAGTACCGGCATGCGGGTTGCACGCAGCGAGACGGAAGGCATCCGGGGCGGCGACACGCGTTTTCCGGTCGAGGTGTCGATTGCGCAAGGGCAAAGCGCCGGCGACATCCGCTACGTCTGCGTGGTGCGGGATCTTGCCGAACGTCGCTGGGCAGAGGACCAGATGCGTCTGTTCAACCGCGCGCTCGACGCCACCACCAACGGGGTCCTGATTGCCTCCATGACCTGGCCCGGCGCGCCGGTGGTCTACGCCAACCCGGCCTTCGAGTCCCTGACCGGCTACGAGAACGGCGAGATCATCGGTATGAACTGCCGGGTGCTGCAGGGCAACGACACGGACCAGCCCGCACTCGACACGCTGCGCGCCGCCATGAAAGCGGGGCGCTCGACGCGGGTCACGCTGCGCAACTACCGCAAGGATGGCACGCCCTTCGTCAATGAGCTGACGCTGTCGCCTGTCACCGACCATGGAGGTGCGCTCACCCACTACGTCGGCGTGCTCAACGATGTGACGCAGCGCGAGGCCGCACGGCGTGCCCTGGCTGACCGCAGCGCGCGACTGGATGCGATCTTCAAGCTCAGCCCGGATGGCTTTGTGCTCTTTGACAGCACCGGATGGCTGGCCTACGGCAATCCGGCCTTCTATGAAATGACCGGCTGGCTGCCCAAGCACACCATCGGTGTGCTCGACGTGGACGCTTTCGAGCACCTGTTCGAGGAGCACTGCGACCCGGCGTTTCCGTATCAGCGGCTGATCCATGACGGGCAGCAGGATGATTCTCCGGCGCTGCTGCGCCTGATACGGCCCAGCCGGCGAGTGCTCAGCCGCACCGTCAGGCATACCCTGGCCGAATCCGGCGAGACCATCCTGTACTTCCGTGACGTCACGCGTGAGACCGAGGTCGATCGCATGAAGAGCGAATTCCTGACCACCGCTGCACATGAGCTGCGCACGCCGATGGCGAGCATCTTCGGATTCAGCGAGCTGCTCCTGCGCCGTGAAGTGACGGTCGAGCGGCGCCGGGAGATGGTGGAAACCATCCACCGGCAGGCCTCCTGGCTGATCCACATGCTCAACGAACTGCTGGATCTGGCCCGCATCGAGGCACGCCAGGGCAAGGATCTTCTGCTCGAGCCTGTACCGATCCGCGCGCTGGTCGAGGATGTCCTGGCGACCCTGATGGTGCCGGGCGACCCGCGCCAGGTCCAGATCGTCGGCGAGATCTCGGCGCAGAGCGTCACGGTCGATGCCGAGAAGACCCGTCAGGCGCTGATCAATGTCCTGTCCAACGCCTACAAGTACTCGCCTGACGGCGGTGCCATCGAGCTGTGGACCGTCTCGCGCAGCGATGAGCAGGGTCGCATGCAGTGTGGTGTCGCGATCCGGGACCATGGCATCGGCATGACCCCCGATCAGGTCCGGCGCATCGGTGAGCGCTTCTACCGCGCGGATCCGTCCGGCAATGTGCCCGGTACCGGGCTGGGCATGGCGCTTGTCCGCGAAATCATGGGGCTGCAGGGCGGCGCTCTCGACATCGACAGCGAGTACGGACGAGGTACCACCATCACCTTGTGGCTCCCCGCGTGGCCTGCACGGCAAGACACACTGGGCTCGGCTGGGCTGGAATCCAATGAGGAGGTGCAGCCGTGTTCTGCGCATTGAAGCAGTCTGTGGCAGATGGTGTCCGAGCCGAGCAGGGATCCTCCCTGGACGGCGCCATGCCCGTGCAGTCAGCCGCATCTGCGGGCAGCCCGACTGCCTCGGCAATGTCATCAGGCTGGCGCGAATGGTCTGCGGAGACAGCGTACGGGTACTGCATGGAGGACAGCGTGCAGACCGGACAGGCGGCTCCTGCGGATGCGGCGTCGCCGCCGGTCTTGCTCAAGCCGGACGCTCTGCGTCGTGCATTCCCCTTCCTGCTCCGTCTCGATGCCCAGCTCAACATCATCGAGATCGGATCGTCGCTGGCCAAGGCCCTGCCGCTGGCGCGAGTCGGACGACATCTGCACGACGTCTTCCGGGTGACGAATCCGGTGTCCAGCAGAGACCCGCAGCAGTGGCGATGCGAGCCAGGCGCCCTGTGCACCCTGCGTCCGATCGTGACGCCGCAGATGATGTTGCGCGGGTCGATCGAGCCCATGGACGATGGCAGCGTGCTGCTGCTGGTTTCACCGGTCTTCGCCTCCATGGATCATCTCAGCGCCCTGGGCCTGCGCTTCAGCGACTTCGCACGGCACGATGCCGTGACGGATCTGTTGATCATGGCTCGCAGCATGCAGCGGGCAGCCCATGACACCCAGCGCATGGCCCGCAGGCTGCGTGATCGAGGCGAGCAGCTCAATGCGATGCTGGACCTCAGCGTCAACGGCATGGGTTACTTCGGGCCCGATGGTCTGCTGCGTCTGAGCAATGCGCGCTTCGCGGATCTGCTCGAGCTGGAGTCCGAACGCATGCCGGGTCTGCGCCTGAGCGCCCTGGACCAGCATTTGGCGACACTGCGTGCCGGCGTCGAAAGGGGCCAGCTTGCGCTGGCCGAGTGGGAGCAGGCCGGCGCGCCTGACGAGCCGATCCACCTCTGCCTTGGCGCTGCCGATCCGCGCCATGTCTGTCTGCGCCTGCGCCACACCCACGAAGGCGGCACCGTCGTGTATGTGCAGGACACGACCCGCGAAGCGCAGATCGACCGCATGAAGAGCGAGTTCCTGTCGACGGCCGCACACGAGCTCAGAACGCCGATGGCGAGCATCTTCGGCTACACCGAGCTGCTGCTGTTCAAGACATTTCCTCCGGAGGAGCAGCGTGCCTTCCTCCAGACCATCCACAACCAGACGGCCCTGCTCGTCGACATGGTCAACGAGCTGCTGGACCTGGCGCGCATCGAGGCGGGGCGCGAGAAGGAGTTCCGGCTGGCGCCTACGCGACTGGATACGATCGTTGCCCGGGCCCAGCGTGCGATTGCGCCGGCGGCGGCCCGGCATGAGCTCAGGATCGATCCTGCCCTGGGCGACGCCATGCTCATGGTGGACCCGGCCAAGACCCACCGAGCCGTGCTGAACGTGCTCTCGAATGCCGTGAAATACGCGCCAAATGGCGGTGTCATCCATGTCACGGCGTGTCGCGAACAGCGCGCGGGCCGTGCCATGATCGGACTGCGCATCGAGGATCAGGGCATCGGCATGACTGCGCAGCAGCTGGAGCGCGTGTTCGAGCGCTTCTATCGTGCCGACCCGAGCGGAGAGATTCCGGGCACGGGTCTGGGCATGAGCCTGGTCAAGGAGATCATGGAGCTTCAGCGTGGCGAGGTATCGGTGTGCAGCGAGCCGGGCGTGGGTACCTGTGTCACGCTCTGGTTCGCGGAGTTTGCCAACCCTGCCGAAGCCGGCGCGTGCAGGGATGCGCTTGCATTGCCAATGAGGTCCTGACATGTCTCGGTGGTTCTATGTCTTCACGACGCTTTGCAGTCGGCCGCGCATGGCCGCCGCTGCGCTTTGCCTGCTGCTGCCGGCGATGCTGCCGCTTGCACATGCCGGACCGGTCATGGACCGCATCCGCGCAGCCGGTGAGCTGCGTGTGTGCATCTGGCCCGACTACTACGGCATCACCTTCCGCAATCCGAAAACGCAGCAGCTGGCCGGCATCGACATCGATCTGTCCGCCGCGCTCGCCAAGCGGCTCGGGGTGCGCCTGAGTTATGTCGACTCATCCTTTGTCAATCTGATCAACGACGTCACATCCGACCGGTGCGATGTCGCCATGTTCGCAGTCGGGGTGCTGCCCCAGCGCGCCGAGCGCCTGCGCTTCACCTCGGCCTATCTGGCAAGTGACATCTACGCCGTGACCACACGCAGCTCGCGGGTCATCCGCCAGTGGGCGGACATCGATCAGCCGGGCGTGCGTGTTGCGGTGCAGGCCGGAACATTCATGGAGCCGGTGATGCGTGAGCGGCTCAAGCAGGCCACCATGGTGGTCATCCGCCCGCCCCAGACCCGGGAGGCGGAGCTGGAGGCCGGGCGCGTGGATGTCTTCATGACCGACTACCCCTACAGCAGACGCCTGCTGGACAACGCCGACTGGGCTCGCCTGGTCTCGCCGCCTGCACCGTTTCACGTGCTGCCGTATGCCTATGCCGTCAAGCCGGGCGATGAGGAATGGTTTCGCGAGATGGA
>DASSQC010000438.1:0-4396 GCA_035702705.1 Burkholderiaceae bacterium
CCTGATAGGCCATGTCGAGGAAGGCGACCAGACCGCCGGCCTTCACCTGCGCGACCACCTGCTCCCACTGCGCGGGCGTGAGGTCGTAGCCGGTCGGGTTATGGCAGCAGGCGTGCAGCACCACGATGCTCTTGGGGGGCAAGGCCTTGAGGTCTGCCAGCATGCCGGCATAGTCCAGGCCGCTGGTTGCCGCATCGAAATAGCGGTAGTTCCTCACCGTGAAACCTGCGCCTTCAAACAGTGCTCGGTGGTTCTCCCAGCTTGGGTCGCTGATGGCAACGACTGATTCGGGCGTGATGCGCTTGAGAAAGTCTGCGCCGATCTTGAGTGCGCCGGTCCCGCCCAGCGCCTGGGCCGTGATGACACGGCCCGCTGCGATCAACGGGCTGTCCTTGCCCAGCAGCAGGCCTTGCACGGCTTGGTTGTATGCGGCGATGCCCTCGATGGGCAGGTAGCCGCGTGCGGCTGCGGCTTCCAGACGCTGCCGCTCGGCTTCGCGGACCGCCTTGAGCAGGGGAATCTTGCCTTCGTCGGTGAAGTACACGCCGACACCCAGGTTCACCTTGTTCGTCCGGGTATCCGCATTGAAGGCCTCGTTCAGGCCAAGAATGGGATCACGGGGGGCGAGTTCGACCTGGGCGAATAGCGAGGCGGACATGGATTCTCCAGCGGATGGTGCGAGTGATGAGCGGGCTGTGTTCTGTTCAGGCGGGCGCCGCAGATTTCCGGCGCGGTCTCCTGACAGGCAGCTGGCAGGAGCTGGCAGCAAGAATGTTTCCTACACTCGAACGTTCACTTGCTGCGCTGCAGCGCATTTTATCGGTGCGCCGCGCTGCAACCATGCCGAAAGTGCATATCCCCAATGAGCGCATCCTCCTCCAGCAACCCGCCGCCTTCAGGTGAAGCACCCGAAGAGGTGCCCGCAGGTGAGTTCGTCAGCTTTCCGGACAGTCCGTTTCGACTGTTCCAGCCCTTTCCGCCGGCAGGCGACCAGCCCACAGCCATCGCCGGGCTGGTGGAGGGCATCCGCGATGGCCTGAGCTTTCAGACCCTGCTTGGCGTGACTGGCTCAGGCAAGACCTACACCATGGCCAATGTGATTGCCCAGATGGGGCGTCCGGCCCTCGTGCTTGCGCCGAACAAGACCCTTGCTGCCCAGCTGTATGCCGAAATGCGCGAGTTCTTCCCGCAGAACGCGGTGGAGTATTTCGTGAGCTACTACGACTACTACCAGCCCGAGGCCTACGTACCGCAGCGCGATCTGTTCATCGAGAAGGACAGTTCGATCAACGAGCACATCGAACAGATGCGCCTGTCGGCGACCAAGAGCCTGCTCGAGCGGCGTGACACCGTGATCGTGGCTACCGTCAGCTGTATCTACGGTATCGGCAATCCCAATGAATACCACGCGATGATCCTCATCCTGCGTGTGGGCGACAAGCTCAGTCAGCGAGACATCATCACGCGCCTGGTCGCCATGCAATACACGCGCACGGATCTCGATTTCACCCGAGGCAACTTCCGGGTGCGAGGCGACACGATTGACGTGTTCCCTGCCGAGCATGCCGAGCTGGCGATCCGTATCGAGCTGTTTGACGACCAGATCGACTCCATCACACTGTTCGATCCGCTTACCGGCCGGACCCGCCAGAAGATCCCACGCTTCACGGTGTATCCGGGCTCGCACTATGTGACGCCGCGGCCGACCGTGCTGCGTGCGATTGAAACCATCAAGGATGAGCTGCGCGAGCGCCTCGACTTCTTTGTCAAGGAGAACAAGCTGGTCGAGGCGCAGCGACTCGAGCAGCGCACACGATTCGATCTGGAGATGCTGCAAGAGCTGGGCTTCTGCAAGGGTATCGAGAACTACAGCCGCCATTTTTCCGGTGCCAAGCCCGGCGACCCGCCCCCCACGCTGATCGACTACCTGCCCGATGACGCCTTGCTGATCATCGACGAGAGTCACGTCATGATGGGTCAGCTCAATGGCATGTACAACGGCGACCGCTCCCGCAAGCAGACCTTGGTGGAGTACGGCTTCCGGCTGCCGAGCGCGATGGATAACCGGCCGCTGAAGTTCGAGGAGTTCGAGCGCAAGATGCCGCAGACCATCTTCGTTTCTGCAACGCCGGCGGACTATGAGACCAAGCGTGCGGACAACACCGTCGAGCAGGTTGTGCGTCCGACCGGCCTGATTGATCCCATTGTCGAGGTGCGTCCGGCGTCCAGCCAGGTGGACGACGTGCTGTCCGAGATCCGCGACCGCGTGGAAAAGGGCGAGCGTGTGCTCGTGACTACGCTGACCAAGCGCATGGCCGAGGACTTGACCGACTTCCTGAGCGAGAACGGTGTCAAGGTGCGCTACCTGCACAGCGACATCGACACCGTGGAGCGCGTGGAGATCCTGCGGGATTTGCGCCTGGGCATGTTCGATGTCCTGGTGGGCATCAATCTGCTGCGCGAGGGGCTTGACATTCCCGAGGTGTCGCTGGTCGCCATTCTGGATGCAGACAAGGAGGGGTTCCTGCGCAGCGGCCGCAGCCTGATCCAGACAATCGGGCGGGCGGCCCGAAATCTCAACGGCATGGCCATTCTTTATGGCGACGTCATCACCGACTCCATGAAGGCTGCGATCGACGAGACCAACCGACGGCGCGAAAGGCAGATTGCCTTCAATGCAGAGCACGGGATCACGCCGCGTGGTGTGGTCAAGCAGATCAAGGAACTGATCGACGGGGTATTCAGTCAGTCGGACAGTCGCAAGGAGCAGAAGGCGGCAGACGCCCGCAAGAGCTATGAGGCGCTGTCCGAAAAGGATCTCGGCAAGGAAATCAAGCGACTCGAGAAGCTCATGATGGAGGCTGCGCGCAACTTGGAGTTTGAGCGTGCTGCTCAGTTGCGCGACCAGCTCAGTCTCTTGCGTGAGCAGGCGTTTGGTGCCAATGCCGAAGGTTCGGTGGTCTCGTTGACCGCACGGCGCTGACGTTGGGCGTGAGCCGCTTCTCAATGCCCCGCGAACCGGACCTATCGGGGTCCGGTAACTGCCGTCAACAGGTCTTGCAATCCGAAGCGGAGATCCCAAGTCAATAGGGGTGATCCGGTCGCAATCGCATTAGATCCGGGCGTCCAAACTATTGAGTTTTTGCGGTGCAACACGTACAGTGACAGAATTATGAAAACGAACATCCTCTTCGTCTGCATGGGCAACATCTGCCGTTCTCCCGCGGCAGAAGGCGTGTTCCGCGCCATGGTCAAATCGGCCAATCTTGAATCGGAAGTTCGCGTCGATTCCGCTGGTACGCACGCGTACCACGTGGGTGAGGCGCCGGATGCGCGGACTCAGGCCGCCTGCCGCAAGCGCGGGTACGACGTGACTGATCTGCGTGCGCGCCAGATCACCGTCGATGACTTCCGCGAATTCGATTACATCCTGGCGATGGACTGGGATAACTTGACGCTTTTGCAACAGATCTGCCCCAAGCAGTACAAGCACAAGCTCATGCTGCTGATGCGCTTCGCCAGCGATCACGAGGAAGCGACTGTGCCCGATCCGTATTACGGTGGTCCGGAGGGCTTCTCCAAGGTGCTCGATCTGGTTGAAGATGCTTGCTCCGGCTTGGTGGATGTGGTGCGCAAGCGCGCCAACATGTATGCCGCAGCCTGATGCACTGAGTGCACTTGCGTGCGACAAAAAGCCCGGACACGTTCCGGGCTTTTTTGTTTTCCGGAACCCGATCGGATTACTCGGACTCTATAATGTCGACAAGCTTGCTCGGAATTCGCAAGGTGCGATCCCCGAACAACTGCCCGATCGCTGACTGACCGTCCGATCGGTCGTGCCAAAGGATGTGCCGCATGAGACTCACCACCAAAGGCCGTTTCGCCGTGACCGCGATGCTCGATCTTGCCTTGCGCCAGGCGCGCGGGCCGGTGTCTCTGGCGGCCATTTCGGACCGACAGAACATTTCCCTGTCCTACCTGGAGCAGCTGTTCGGCAAACTGCGCAGGCACCAGCTCGTGGAGAGCACGCGCGGCCCCGGTGGTGGCTACACACTGGCCCGTGCCATGGACAAGATCACTGTGGCGGATGTCATCTACGCCGTTGATGAACCTCTGGATGCCACGAACTGCGGTGGCAAACAGAACTGCGAGTCCGGCACGAATGGCCGGCGTGGCCAGTGCATGACGCACGATCTCTGGGAAACCTTGAACCACAAGATGGTGGATTACCTGGATTCCGTGTCGCTGCAGGATCTCGTCGACAAGGAAGTGGCTCGTCAGCGCCAGGAGCAGCAGGCGCCTGTCGTGATGCAGGACATGCGCGCCGAGCCCTCACGCATTGCCGCCTGATCACTGCTGCCGCTTTCGATACAAGCCCCACAAGAACATCCTCCGA
>DASSQC010000439.1:0-3807 GCA_035702705.1 Burkholderiaceae bacterium
GGTGGCCGCCGCGTCGCGCTTGCCCGTGACGGTGACCACCATGCCCACGCGCAGCTCGTCCTGCCGGCGGTTGCTCACGCCATTGACGGCAATGTCTGCCGTGCTCACGTCCCAGCGCACGCCGTTGACGATCACGCTGCCGAAGCCGGTGATCACGCCGCTGGCGGCGGAGTCGGGCACGACACCCAACCCGTCACTGCCGCCGCCGGCCACGCGCGTGGGTTCGCTGCCGCCGCAGGCCGACAGGATCAACACGGCTGCGGCACAGAGCGTCGTGGCCACATGGGGTCGGACGCGGCGCAGCCACTGTCCTGCAATCTGGCGGATGGAGTTCATGAGGATTCTCCCGGTGACTTCGGACCGGATTCTTCGAGGTAATAGACGCCGAGACTCACACGCGTACGGCCGGGTGCGACGAGGTCATCGCCGAGATCGGCCTGCGCAAGGTGTTCTCGTGCCTTGGCAATGACGTCCTCGCCTGCGGCACGCAAGGCCGCCCGCAGCGCCGGCACGGCCTCGGCAGGAATGTTGTCGAAATACACCCGACGCAGGATGAAGGCGTCCTCAGGCGGGTGTGTCAGATTGTGATCGGCGCTTTCCAGCAGATCACGCACGTGCTCGCCAAGGATCAGCAGGCGGCGGCCGTCCTTTTCGCTGCCCTGCGGGCGATAGTCCTGCGTCAGCAGGCGCAGCAGGCCCTCATCCATCTGCACGGCCTCGGCGGCAAGCAATTCATCCAGCACCGCACGCGCCGGCATGTCACCGCTGGCTTCCTTCACCAGCTCGGCGAACTGGTCCATCGTCAGCAGCGCGGGCGTGCCGTCCTCGGCCTTGCGCTTGAGCACCCAGGCATTGAGCACGCGCGCCGCGCGGTTGCGCTCGGCCGCCAATGCCGCGTCCGACGCCAGGTTGTCGGCCTGCAGGCGCGCCACGTCCTTGCGCGTGAGGCCCGTGAGCACGGAGATGCGTGAATCGGTCTGCCGCTTGCCGGGCAAGGCGAAGTCCTTGTCCGCCACCTGCACGTAGGTGCGCTTGGCGAGCTCCGCAAAGTCCGCAAAGGCCATGCCGTGACGCAGCAGCACGCGCACCAGCGGCGTGAGCAGGCGAACAACAGCGGCAGACAGGGCGGCGCGAGGGTCCATTTCCATCCAATCAGTGCGGTGCAGCCGCCGCGCCCGGCCGACCAGCCCGAGCACGACGCTCCACCGCGGTGAAGCGCAACCGGCATTTTGTTACACCTGATTTGGGCTTCACATCCCAAATTCTACTTGAGCTTTTCCATTTTTGGGAAAATAATCCCAATTACGACGTCACTGTACGCGGATGTTGAGTCCACGGGGGTCTCTCCTCCTCCGCGCCACCCAAGGCGCAGCCCCGGGCCCGACAGCGCGCAACGACGACCCCGACAGACCCAAACCCTTTGGAGGTTCAAGATCATGAATTCAGGACGCACATCCACATGGCGCCGCTGGGGCGCCGGCCTGATGGCCGGCCTCCTGGGCGCATCCACCCTGCTGCTGGCGGCCTGCGGCGGCGGCTCAAGCACGACGCCTGTTGCAGCGCCCGGTCCCGTGGCCGTACTGCCCCCGGGCTTCTATGCCGGCACCATCGGCGGCTTCGGCAGCGTGATGGTCAATGGCGTGCGCTGGGACGACAGCAGCGCCACCATCCAGCTCGATGACGAGACGGTGGCCGCAGGCAGCCTGAAACTGGGCATGCAGGCGCAGGTCCAAGGCAAGGTGGCCAGCGACAACGTGAGCGGCAAGGCCGACAGCGTGACGGTGGAGACCGCAGTGCGCGGCGCCGTGACGGCGATCGACACCACGGCCGGCACCTTCCGTATCCGCGACATCACCATCGCCACCGACAGCAAGACGGTCTTCGAAGGCGCCAGCAACCTGGCCGCGCTGGCCGTGGGCAACTGGGTGGAGGTGCACGGCACGGTGGACTTCGAGAACCGCCGCGTGCAGGCCACGCGCGTGGAAGTGAAGCCCGCCAGCGAGATCGGCCGCGTGATCCTGTTCGGCAAGGCCACCAGCGTCACGCCCACCAGCTTCACCATGAACGGCCTGACCGTGAACTACGGCAGTGCCCGCCTGATCGGCTTTGATGGCAACGTCATCCCCGAAGGCGCGCTCGTGCGTGTGCGCAGCAGCACCGCGCCGGTGGGCAATGTGCTGACCGCCACGGTGGTCAAGGCCGTGAAGGCACCGCGCTTCCAGGACGGCGCACCCGCGGCCGTTGAAGGCCGGATCATGGGCTTCAAGAGCGCCGCGGACTTCATGGTGGCCGGCACGCCGGTGGATGCCAGCAACGCCACGTATGAGAACGGTGCGGCATCTGACCTGGCTGAAGGCAAGCGCGTGATCGTCTTCGGCAACATGAAGGACGGCAAGCTCGTGGCCACCAAGCTGCGCTTCTTCCGCGACATCGACGGCGAGATCCGCCTGATCGGCTTCGTGACGGACTACGTCTCCCAGGCCAGCTTCAAGGTACGCGGCGTGGCGGTGGATGCCAGCGCAGCCACCTTCGAAGGCGGCACGGCCACGGATCTTGCCAACGGTCGCCTGGTGGAGATCAAGGGCGCCTCGCAGGGCAACATCGTGAAGGCCACCAAGGTCGAGTTCGAGGACAGCCTGGCCCAGGGCGCGGTGCTGGCCGGTGGCATCACTGACTTCGTCTCGCCGGAGAACTTCAAGGTCAACGGCAAGGCGGCCAAGGTCAGCAGCACCGTCAAGTACGTGGGCGGCACCGTGGCCGACCTGAAGAACGGCGCCGTGGTCTGGATGATCGGCGAGCAGAAGGCCGATGTGTTCGAGGCCAAGACGGTGATCTTCCAGCCCAGCGTGCCCGCCCTGCCGCCCACCGTCGTGGCCGGCACCGTGACCGACGCCGCCGCCGACGGCTCGGGCTTCAAGATCAACGGCACCGCCGTGACCGTGGCGCCGAGCACCGTGTTCACGGGCGGCACGGCGGCCGACCTGAAGAACGGCGCCTACGTGATCGTCAGCGGCCGCGTGGTGAATGGCAGCTTCGCGGCCGAGCGCATCGTGTTCGCCGACCCGCGCCGCGAAGACGTCTGCAAGGCCTTCAAGATCGAAGGGCAGGTCTATGACTTCGTGAGCGCCAGCAACTTCAAGCTGCTCGGCTTCACGGTGGATGCCAGCGCCGCGAGCTTCGAAGGCGGCACGGCCGCAGATCTGGCCAACGGCAAGATCGTCCAGGCCTGCGGCGACGAGCTGCCCACGGTCAGCAGCACGGGTGCGCTGCTCAAGGCCAAGAAGATCGAGATCAAGACGCGTTGAGGCTTCGGCGGCGGTGGCCGCCGCCGGGCACACCCAACGAATCCCGGAGCGCATGCACGCGCTCTTTCAGCCCGCGAGCAATCGCGGGCTTTTTTGCTTTCGGGGTGGGGACGCTGCATTGCGCCAGACGCCTTCCGCTTGTCTGGCAAGGGTTTCCAGCCGGTTTGGGCCCGTGAGGCGCATGGAATGGACGTTCTCCGGCTCGGAGGTCCATTCCATGCGGGTGTTCAGACCAAAGTGCATGAAGAACCGCACCGGAACAGCGGAAAGGCATTCTTCGGGCTAGGTGCCCGTGCGCTCCACGGGTGATTCACGACCCGGGGTGCCGGGCGTGGTGGCTGACGGCGCTGCAGGCGAGCTGGCCTGCAGATCCAGATGCGTTTCCATGCGGCGCAGTCGCTCCAGCAGCTCGCGCTGCTCCTCGTCGCTGAATAGGTGCTTGTCCTCGACGAGGTGCATCAGGATGTTGGCCACGATCATCGGGATCACGAAGAAGATCCAG
>DASSQC010000440.1:0-3130 GCA_035702705.1 Burkholderiaceae bacterium
GACCAGTACGCCGGATTTCGAATCCGGTGCATTCGACCACTCTGCCATCTCTCCGTAGGTGGTCCTTCGAACGAAGCCAACAATTCTAGCCCAGGCGATGGAGCGAACGGCGCCTCAGCCGCGCAGCACTTCGGGCACGACCACGCTGCCATCAGCCTGCTGGTAGTTCTCGAGCACGGCCACGAGCGTGCGGCCCACCGCCAGGCCCGAGCCGTTCAGGGTGTGGACGAACTCGGTCTTGCCCTGGGCATTCTTGAAGCGGGCCTGCATGCGGCGGGCCTGGAAGGCCTCGCAGTTGCTGCAGCTGCTGATCTCGCGGTAGGTGTTTTGCGCGGGCAGCCAGACTTCCAGGTCGTAGGTCTTGCTGCTGCCAAAGCCCATGTCACCCGTGCAAAGCAGCATGACGCGATAGGGCAGGCCGAGCTTCTTGAGGATGTTCTCGGCGTGGCCGGTCATCTCCTCCAGCGCCGCGAAGCTGTCTTCGGGCCGCTCGATGCGCACCATCTCGACCTTGTCGAACTGGTGCTGGCGGATCATGCCGCGCGTGTCGCGGCCGTAGCTGCCGGCCTCGCTGCGAAAGCAGGGGCTGTGCGCGGTGAGCTTGATGGGCAGGTCGGCGGCATTGAGCATGTCGCCGCGCACCAGGTTCGTGAGGCTGATTTCGCTGGTGCTGATGAGGTAGAGATCGCCCTCTTCGTCTGTGGCGCCGCCCTTCTTGACGCTGAACATGTCGTCCTTGAACTTGGGCAGCTGGCCGGTGCCCAGCAGCGTGGCGCTGTTGACGATGTAGGGCGTGTAGCACTCGGTGTAGCCGTGCTCGCGGGTCTGGGTGTCCAGCATGAACTGGGCGAGCGCGCGGTGCAGGCGGGCCACAGGGCCCTTCAGGAAGGTGAAGCGGGCGCCGGCGAGCTTGGCGCCGGTTTCGGCGTCCAGGCCCAGCGGCAGACCGATGTCCACGTGATCTTTGACAGCGAAGTCGAAGCTGCGCGGCGTGCCCCAGCGGCGCACTTCCACGTTGCCGGTCTCGTCCTTGCCGACGGGCACGCTCTCGTGCGGTACGTTGGGTACGGCCATCAGGAAGGCATTGAAGCGCTCCTGCAGCTCGGCCAGCGCGCTTTCATTGGCCTTGAGCTCGTCGCCGAGCCCCGCCACCTCAGCCAGCACGGCGCTGGCGTCTTCGCCCTTGCGCTTGAGTTCGCCCACCTGCTTGCTCAGGGCATTGCGCTTGGCTTGCAGCTCTTCGGTGCGGATTTGCAGGCCCTTGCGCTCGCCTTCGAGTTCGTTGAAACGGGCCACATCGAGCGGCTGGCCGCCGCGCGTGGCGAGGCGCTCGGCGACGGCAGTCACGTCCTTGCGCAGTTGATGGATGTCGAGCATGGGATGTCCTTGTTCTTGGGTCGGACCACGCGGCCGGGGTGCAGCGTCAACGCTGCACGGCAGGGCGGTGAGTGGTCTGGGTATTCAGGTGCGCGGCTGCCGCAGGGCGCCTGCCCGAGGTGCTACAGGCTGCGGTACCGCGATTTGCGGCTGCCTGAGCCGTCGGCGCGGATTTTAGGCGCGGCGAGATCGCCAGCCGGCACGCAGCGAGCCACGCCGTGCGAGAACGGTGGCCGTGTCGGGCAGGGAACGACGAGGAAGAGGCATGAACGGGAGTATGCCGCAGGCCTTTGGCGGCTGCGGCAGGGCGGCTACTTGTGCGAGGCGGGCTTGAAGCTCTCGCACTGCGCCATGGGCCAGTAGTACTCGAACACCGCGCCCTGGGCCGTGCCATTGAGCAGGTCGCCTGGCTTGAGGAAGGTATAGAGGTTGGAGAGCAGCTGCACCTGGTTGTGCGAGACGCGGCGCACGATGTGGTGCGGGCGCAGATCGTCCGGATGGTCCAGGCCGGCGGCGGCCAGCAGTTCGCCCAGGGCCTTGAGCGTGTTGTGGTGGAAGTTGTAGACGCGCTCGGCCTTGTCCGGCACGACCAGCGCCTGTTGGCGCTTGGGGTCCTGCGTGGTGACGCCGGTCGGGCACTTGCCCGTATGGCAGCTCTGCGCCTGGATGCAGCCCAGCGCAAACATGAAGCCGCGCGCGCTGTTGCACCAGTCTGCACCCAGGGCGATGGTGCGGGCGATGTCGAAGGCCGTGACGATCTTGCCCGAGGCACCCAGCTTGATCTGGCTGCGCAGATTCGCACCCACCAGCGTGTTGTGCACCAACAGCAGCGCCTCCTGCAGCGGTGTGCCCACATGGTCCGTGAACTCCACCGGCGCCGCGCCCGTACCGCCCTCCCCGCCGTCCACGACGATGAAGTCCGGCGTGATGCCCGTGGCCAGCATGGCCTTGACCATGGCAAAGAACTCCCACGGGTGGCCGATGGCCAGCTTGAAGCCGGTCGGCTTGCCGCCCGAGAGTTCGCGCAGGCGCGCGATGAAGTGCATGAACTCCACCGGGGTGGAAAACGCACTGTGCGAGGCCGGCGAGACGCAGTCCGTCCAAGGGTCCACCCCGCGCGCGGCTGCAATTTCGGGCGTGACCTTGGGGCCGGGCAGCACGCCGCCGTGGCCGGGCTTGGCGCCCTGCGAGAGCTTGACCTCGATGAGCTTGACCTGCGGGTCGCGCGCGTTCCTGATGAAGTTCTCTTCGGAGAAGCTGCCGTCTTTGTTGCGGCAGCCGAAGTAGCCGCTGCCGATCTCCCAGATGAGGTCGCCGCCATGCTCGCGGTGGTACTGGCTGATGGAGCCCTCGCCCGTGTCATGGGCGAAACCGCCCTTCCTGGCGCCCTGGTTGAGCGAGCGGATGGCATTGGCCGACAGTGCACCGAAGCTCATGGCGGAGATGTTGAAGACCGATGCGCTGTAGGGCTGCGTCACGCCGGGCTTGCCCGCGCCGATGGTGATGCGAAAGTCGCTCGATTCCACCTTGGCCGGCACCACGGCGTGGTTGATCCACTCGTAACCCGCCTCGTAGACGTCTTTCTGCGTGCCGAAGGGGCGCTTGTCGACCTCCTGCTTGGCGCGTTGATAGACCACGCTGCGCTGGTTGCGCGAGAAGGGCTTGGCCTCGGTGTCGTCTTCCAGGAAGTACTGGCGGATCTCCGGACGAATGAACTCCAGGAAGTAGCGCAGATTGGCCAGGATGGGATAGT
>DASSQC010000441.1:0-2597 GCA_035702705.1 Burkholderiaceae bacterium
CTGATGCTTCTGCGTGGCGATGATCAGCTCGTTCTTCATCGAGTGCTCCCAGCCCACCAGTTCGGTGACGGTGACCTGGTAGCCGTGCGCCTGCAGACGCAGGCAGCGCAGCACATTGGTGACCTGGCTGCCGAACTCGCGCGTGTGCAGCGGGTGGCGCCAGAGTTCAGCGAGCGAGGTACGCGCCAGGGCGTCGGCCTTGCCCTGGCGGAAGGTGGCGGCCACCTCGGCCTGGCAGCAGGGCACCAGCACCACGTGCCGCGCACGCTTGGCGAGCGCGAAGTCGATGGCGTCATCGGTGGCGGTGTTGCAGGCATGCAGGGCGGTGACCACGTCGATCTGCGGTGGCAACTCGGGACAGGTCGTGGCCTGCGCCACGGACAGATTGAGAAACGCCATGCCGTCAAAGCCGGCGCTGCGGGCCAGTTCGCGGCTCTTCTCGATCAGCTCGGGCCGCGTCTCGATGCTCCAGAGCTTGAAGGGCTGCCCGAACTGCTTGAAGAACAGGTCGTACAGGATGAAGCCCAGATAGCTCTTGCCGGCGCCGTGGTCCACGAGCGTGAGCGGCGTCCCGTCCTGGTGGGCGGCGTCGCGCAGCAGCGGCTCGATGAACTGGAACAGATGCTGGATCTGCTTGAGCTTGCGGCGGCTGTCCTGGTTGAGCTGACCCTCGCGCGTCAGGATGTGCAGGGCCTGAAGCAGCTCGACGCTGTGGCCGACCAGGGCCGGGTCGGTGGCTGGCCGGGCAGGGGCCGCGGACGCAGGACGAGCGCGGGCGGAGCGGGGAGATCCAGAGCGGGAAGAAGCGGTGCGCGCCATGGGGCGGCATGGTAGCCCCGCGCCCGCCGCTGACCCCGATTCAATGCGAACGATTCTCATTTGTGTATTATTCGCAGTTGAGAATTATTTGCATTGGAGGGAATCATGCGTCAAAAACAGCACCGCAACCCACGCCCCGGGCGCCTCGCCGCTCAGTCATCGTCACGGACACGCGCAGCCGATTCTGGCCCGCGCAGCACAACCATGTCAGCGCCCACTCACGCGGCCAGCCCCATGGGTGCGAGCCTTGGGGTGATCGTGACGGCGCTCGCCCTGGGCAGCGCCGCACCGGCGTGGAGTCAGTCAGCCCCCGCCCCGGCCACACCGAGCACCCCGGCGGCCGCACCCGCGCCTGCCCGCTCAAGCCCGGCTGCGCCCGCATCCGCCGCGGGCGAGAAAGCCTCTGCCGACAAGCAGGCCGCAGACACCCCAGCCGCCGATGCCACGGTCATCGACACCCGCTACCGGGGCCCGGCCACCCGCCTGCCCCAGCAAAGCATCAGCGGCAACGCGCCCACCGACAGCGGCCTGAAGACCGGCCGCAGCCGGGTGGGCAAGATGGCGCAGGATCTCAAGGACATCCCGAACGCCGTGACGGTGATCCCCGAGCAGCTGATGGCCGACCGCAATGCCGACACGCTCAAGGAAGCCCTGCGCAATGTGGCGAGCCTGACTTTCAACGCCGGCGAAGGTGGCCGCGTGGGCGACAACATCACCCTGCGCGGCTACAGCGCCGTGGGCGACCTGTATCTGGATGGCCTGCGTGACATCGCGCAATACAACCGCGAGACCTTCAACCTGGAAAGCATCGACGTGCTGCGCGGCAGCGCCGGCATGCTCTTCGGCCGCGGCGCCACCGGCGGCATCATCAACCAGGTGAGCAAGCAGCCGCGCGTGTACGACGTCTCCAGCGTGGAGCTGACCTACGGCACGAACGCCTACCGCCGCGCCACCGCGGACCTGCATGCCGCTGTGGACGCCACCACGGCCTTCCGGCTGAACGCCATGAGCGCGGAATCGAACAGCTGGCGCAATGGCCCCACGCAGCAGCGCGTGGGCCTGGCGCCCACCGTGGGCTGGGGTCTGGGCACCGACGACGAACTCGTGCTTGCGGCCTACTGGCTCAAGGACAACAACATCCCGGACTACGGCGTGCCCTACTTCAACGGGCGCCCGGCGCCCGACACCACGCGCATGGACCCGAAGAGCTTCTTCGGCATCACCGAGACCGACTTCGATCGCAACCAGACGGGCATTCTCACCGGCACGTACACCCACCGCTTCGGCCCGGACCTCGCGCTGCGCACCGTCTTGCGCAGCGGCCGCTACGAGCGTGACCTCTGGGCCGTGGCCCCGCGATTTGCTGCGGGCACCACGGCGGTGAACGAGACCACCGTCATCAACCGCCAGCGCCAGGCGCGCGGCGGCGTGGAAGAAACGCTCACCAGCCAGACCGACCTCACCGGCGCCGCCAGGCTCTGGGGCATGAAGCACGAGTTCCTCACCGGCGTGGAGCTGATGCGCGAGAAGTCCACCCGCTGGACCAACACCACCACCGCGGCCAACCCGGCCACCACCGCACTCAACCCGACGCAACCGCTGCTGCCTCCGGAGTATCTCGCCAACATCACGCGCACCGCCTTCAACTTCTACACCGCCAACACCGTGGGCCTGTATGCGCAGGACACCGTGTCGGTGACGGACACCCTCAAGTTCGTGGCCGGCCTGCGCTTTGACGACTTCTCCGCCGACTACAACCGCGTAGCCCCGCTCGGGCC
>DASSQC010000442.1:0-8923 GCA_035702705.1 Burkholderiaceae bacterium
TTGGCCTGAAGAACCGCGCCAAATGGACATCTAGCGTACCGGCAGACCCGCCCACTCCCGCAGCACCACCGCAGCCGGCCGCGTCTGATTGCCCTGGCGGATTTCGTAGGGCTTGCCGGTGGTGCTGGACTGGCTCGCGCATTGGTCGATGAACTGTTCGACGGTTTGCACGGTGGCGCACTGGGCGGGCCATTTGCGGCGCAGGAACTCTGCCGCCTGGGCGGCGCTGTAGCTGCGGCCGTTGCGGATGAAGCGCAGACCCTGCTGGGCTTCGATGCGGGTGATGAGCGCCTCGATCTGCGTGCGCGCCGCGGCCGAAGTAGCCACAGGTGCCGTGCTGGGGGCCTGGGCGACCGCCGAGCCTGCTGCTGCGGCCAGAAGCAGCGCGAACGCAAGGGATTTGAAATGCCTTTCCGCTTGTCCCATGCGGCTTTTCAGCCTATTTGGTCTGGAAAGCCGCATGGATGCTGGGTCTGACTGATTCGGTCCGGGCATCAGCCGCCTTCGCAAGCGCTCAAACTGTCTTGACGGTGAGGCTCACGTCCACGTTGTTGCGCGTGGCGTTGCTGTAGGGGCAGACCTGGTGCGCGGTGTGGATGAGCTTTTCGGCGTCTTCCTGGGACAGGCCGCCGACGGTGGCGACCATGTCCACCTTGAGGCCGAAGCCGCCGGCGTCGGTGGTGCCGATGCCCACGGCGCAGTCGATGGCGATGCTGCTCGGGTTGAGCTTGAGCATGCTCTTGGCCACGAACTCGGCGGCGCTGCCGAAGCAGGCGGCGTAGCCGGCGGCAAAGAGGTCTTCAGGCGTGGTGGTGCCGGGCTTGCCGGGGCCGCCCATGGCCTTGGGGATGGACAGGTCCACGCTGACGATGCCGTCACTGGACTGGGTGTGCCCGTTGCGGCCGCCGGTGGCGTGGGCGTGGGCGGTGTAGAGAACCTTCAGGGCCATGGTGCTTCTCCTCCTCGATGAATCTGTGCAGCGTGCGCTTGCCCGCTGCAATGCAAACCGCCATTTCCGACAGCCCCGGCTGCAGCGGAGTGCAGCCGGGTGGCGTCACAGCCTGCAGTCTCAGACGATCTTCTCCGGGAACGGCATGTTGCGCAGACGCTTGCCGGTGAGCCGGGCGATGGCGTTGGCAAACGCGGGCGCCAGCGGCGGCAGGCCGGGCTCGCCAATGCCGGTGGGCGGGTCTGCGCTGGGCACGATCGCCACGTCCACCTCGGGCATGTCGGTCATGCGCGGCACGGCGTAGGCGCCAAAGTTGGTCTGCTCCACCACGCCGTCCTTGAGCGTGATCTGCTCGCCGGGCATGCAGGTGCCTAGGCCCATGAGCGCAGCGCCCTGGATCTGCGCCTCGATGCTGCGGGGGTTGATGGCCAGGTTGCAGTGCACGCCGGCCCAGACCTTGTGCAGCCGGGGCACGCCGTTGCTCACACTCGCCTCGACGATGAAGGCCACCGCGGTGTTGAAGCTCTCGTGCACGGCCACGCCCCAGGCGCGGCCGGCCGGCAGCGTGCGGGTGCCGTAGCCGCTCTTCTGCACGGCCAGGTCGAGCGCAGCATTGCAGCGCGCGCCCTTCTTGGCATCGAAGAGCTTCTTGCGGTAGGCCACCGGGTCCTGCCGGGTGGCCACGGCAATCTCGTCCAGCAGGGTCTCCATGACGTAGGCGGTGTGCGTGGAGCCCACGCTGCGCCACCAGAGCACCGGCACGTTCTGCTTGGGGTGATGCACGGCGAGCTTCATGGGCATGGTGTAGGGATCGCGCATGCCCTCGGTGATCGTGCCATCGATGCCGTCCTTGATCATGAAGGCCTCGAAGGGGGTGCCCGCCACGATCGACTGGCCCACGATGGTGTGATCCCAGCCCAGGATGTTGCCCTGGGCATCAAAGCCGATGCTGGCCTTGTGCAGGTGCGAGGGCCGGTAGTAGCCGGCGGCCATGTCGTCCTCGCGCGTCCACATCACCTTCACGGGTGCCGGGGTGCCGCTCTTGAGCAGCCCCATGGCCACGGCCACGGCTTCCACGTGGTACTCCACCGTAGGCACGGCGCGGCGGCCGAAGCCCCCGCCGGACATCTGCACGTTCATGCGCACCTGCTCGGGCTTCAGGCCGGTCATCTTGGCAATGGTGCCGGCATCCACGCCGGGCATCTGCGAGGCGCTCCAGATCTCGCACTTCTCGGCGGTCAGGTCCACCACGCAGCTCATGGGCTCCATGGCGGCGTGCGCCAGATAGGGGAACCAGAACTCGGCGTCGATCTTGTTGGGCGCGCCGGCGATCTTGCTGGTGTCGTCGCGGTACTTGGAGAGGTTGCCGGGCTTGGCGGCAAGTTCGCGGTACTCGGCCATCTGGCGGGCACTGTCCACCTTGGCCACGCTGGCGAGGTCCCAGTTCACCTTCATCGCCTCGCGCGCCTGCCTGGCGTTCCAGTAGCTGTCGGCCACCACGGCCACGCCCTGCGCGCCCATGTCCAGCGGCACCGGGAAGATGGCCTTCACGCCACGCATCTTGCTGGCCGCCGCGGCATCAAAGCCCTTGAGCCTGGTGGCAAAGGTGGGCGGCTGGGCGATCACGGCCACGAGCATGCCCGGGCGCTTGACGTCGATCGTGTACTGCTGCGCGCCGCGGCTCTTGTTGCGCGCCGCAAGCAGGGTGGCGGGCTGGCCGATCAGCTTGAAGTTCTTCGGGTCCTTGAGCGTGACCTTGGCGGGCACCGGCTGCTTCATGGCGGCGGCGGCCAGGCTGCCGTAGGTGGCGCGCCGGTTGCCCGGGCCGATCACCACGCCCTTGTCGGTGCTGCACTGCTCGGGCTTGACCTTCCACTGCTGCGCGGCGGCGGCCACCAGCATGGCGCGCACCCGGGCGCCGAGCTCGCGGTACTGCGTGTAGCTGTTGGCAATGCTCTGCGAACCGCCGGTGAGGTGCATGCCCACCACCGGGTCCACATAGCGCGGATCGGCCGTGCCGAAGGCGCTCTTGACCTTGGACCAGTCGGCATCCAGCTCCTCGGCCGCAATCAGCGGCAGGCCGGTCTCGATGCCCTGGCCCATGTCCAGGCGGTTGACGGTGACGGTGACCGTGCCGTCCGGTGCGATGCTGATGAAGCCCTGCGGGATCTGCGTGGGCTTGAGGCCCGGGCCGCCGGCCTGCGCCACGGCGGGCAGCGCCGCCTCGGCCAGCGGGGCAAAGGCCAGCGCAAAGCCGCCCGCGCCCGCTGCGCCCGAGAACTTCAGAAAGTCGCGGCGGGAGAAGCCGGCGGACGAATTGGCGGCGGGGCTGGAGCCGGCATTGTTGGCTTCAACAAAGCGGGCCACCTGCTTGAGGGCCTGGAGATCGTGATGCATGGTGCCGCTCCTCAGGCCAGGGCCTTCGCAGCGTCCTTGATGGCCGCGCGAATGCGTTGATAGGTGCCGCAGCGGCAGATGTTGCCGGCCATGGCGGCGTCGATGTCGGCGTCGGTCGGGTTCTTCTTGCCCTTGAGCAGCGCGGTGGCGCTCATGATCTGGCCGCTCTGGCAGTAGCCGCACTGCGCCACGTCATGCTTGACCCAGGCGTCCTGCACGGCCTTGCCCACGCGGTCGCCGGCCATGGCTTCGATGGTGTTGATGCTCGCGCCTTCGGCCACCGAGACCGGCGTCACGCAGGAGCGGATGGCCGCGCCGTTCATGTGCACGGTGCAGGCGCCGCAGGCCGCAATCCCGCATCCGAACTTGGTGCCCGTGAGGTTGAGGCTGTCGCGCAGGGTCCAGAGAATGGGGGTGGACGGGTCCACCTGCACATTCACAGGCTTGCCGTTGAGGGTGAACTTCGCCATGGAAGGTCCTTTGCTGAGGAGAGTCGGGAGGCAGGCGAGCAGGCTGCAGGGCAGGCACCGCGGTCAGGCCGCATGCCACCACCGGGCAGACCCGAAGGGCGCCGATCAGTTCAGCTTAACCAGACTTTTGTTTGATGACACGCCAGCGCTGCAGCCAGCGCACTGGACGGGTGGCAGCGGCAGCGCAGCACGGCCGCCCTGCCCCTGAAGCGGCCCGGTGCAGGGCCGACGCGCACCCTGGCGTGGCGAGCCGGGCACCCGCAGGGTGCGCGGCCATGGTGCAGCGCAGGCGTCCGGCGCCGGCGCAGGGGCCGATCGCGGGTCTCTGCGCAGGACGTTGCGCGGCGCTTGGCGAAGCGCGTCGCGCAGCTCAGCGCGGCAGCACGCGCAGGATGCGGCCGTTGTCGGCGTCGTCGGCCAGGATGTAGAGCAGGCCGTCCGGGCCCTGGCGGATGTCGCGAATGCGCTCGTTGGCGTCTTTCAGCAGGACTTCTTCGCTCACCACCTTGGTGCCGTTGAGCTGCAGTCGGATCACGGCGCGCTCGCGCAGCGCGCCCACGAAGACGCTGCCCTTCCACGCGGCGCCGTAGCGATCGCTCGTCAGGAAGGCCAGGCCGGAGGGCGCGATCGACGTGGGCAGCCAGGTCTTGACGGGCTGCTCCATGCCCGGCTTGTTCGTGCCCTCGCCAATCGAGAAGCCGGTCACGTACTGCTTGCCGTAGGTGATCACGGGCCAGCCGTAGTTCTTGCCGGCCTCGACCACATTGAGCTCGTCGCCACCCTGCGGGCCAGGTTCATGCGCCCAGAGCTTGCCGTCGGCCGGATTGATGGCCGCGCCCTGGATGTTGCGGTGGCCGGCGCTGAAGATCTCGCCGGGCACGCCGGTGCGGGCCAGGAAGGGGTTGTCCTTGGGGATGCTGCCGTCCTTGTTCACGCGGATCATCTTGCCCGCGGTATCGGACATGTCCTGGCTGCGGTCCTGCGCACCGCGGTCGCCGGTGCCCATGTAGAGCGTGCCATCCGCGGCTTCGACGATGCGGCAGCCGAAGTGGTGCCGCGCGCTCGTCTTCTTGGCCATGCGCCAGATCACGCGCACGTTCTCCAGGCCACGGTTGTCTGCAGAGAGCTGCGCACGCGCCAGGGCCGTGCCCCAGATGTTTGCGCTATCGCCCGTACCCGGCTCATTGAAGCAGAAGTAGATGGTGCGGTTGCTGGCGAACTCCCGGTCGGTGATCACATCCAGCAGACCGCCCTGCCCTTGCGCGGCAATGGGCGGCAGGCCGGTGAGCGGCGCGGAGAGCTTGCCGTCGGGCTCGACCACGCGCATGCGGCCCGGCCGCTCGGTGACGAGCATGCGGCCGCCCGGCAGGAAGGCCATGCCCCAGGGGTTGGACAGGCCCGTGGTGACCTGCTCGGTGCGCAGGGCCGTGGTCTGCGCCTGCGCACTGCCGATCAGCGCCAGCACCAGCGTGCTGGCGGCCATGGCGGCAGAAAGGAGCATGGGCAAGGGGTTGCGCCGGGCGCGCGGAGTCGGGCGGTGGGTCATGGGAAATGGGCCGGTGCAATGCACGTGATGCGGAATGCATGCAGCGTAGAAAAGCGCCGTGCGCGCAGCCAGCGCTTTGCCCTAGGACTTTCCTGCCCCGGGCGCCCGATCCTGCGCGCGCACCAGCACAGCTGCGGCCCGCGCAGATTCAGGCGGTCACAGCATCAGGCCGTCACCTCAGGCGTTGACGTCCACCACCACCCGGCCGCGCACCTGCCCGGCCATGAGCTGCTGGGCGAGTTCCACGGCGCGGGCCAGCGGCACGGTCTGGGTCATGGCGTCGAGCTTGGCGAGGTCGAGCTCGCTGGCCAGGCGGGCCCAGGCCTGCTCGCGGCGCGTGCGCGGCGCCATCACCGAATCCACGCCCTGCAGGCGCACGCCGCGCAGGATGAAGGGCGCGACCGAGGCCGGCAGCTCCATGCCCTGCGCCAGGCCGCAGGCCGCCACGGTGCCGCCGTAGCGGGTTTGCGCACAGGCGTTGGCCAGGGTGTGGCTGCCCACGCTGTCGATCACGCCGGCCCAGCGCTCCTTCTGCAGGGGCTTGCCGGGCGCGCTCAATGCGGCCCGATCCATGACCTCGGCCGCGCCGAGCTGCTTGAGGTAGTCGGCCTCGGCCAGCTTGCCGGTGGCGGCCACCACGCGATAGCCCTGCTGCGCCAGCAGCGCAGTGGCCACGCTGCCCACGCCGCCGGTGGCGCCGGTGACGAGCACCTCACCGGCCTCGGGTTTCACACCGGCGTCCTGCAAGGCCATCACGCAGAGCATGGCGGTGTAGCCCGCCGTGCCGATGGCCATGGCGCGCTGGGCGCTGAGGGCAGCGGGCAGCGGCAGCAGCCAGTCGCCCTTCACGCGGGCCTGCTGGGCCAGACCGCCCCAATGCACCTCGCCCACGCCCCAGCCGTTGAGCAGCACGGCATCGCCTGCGCGGTAGCGCGGATCGGTGGACTCGATCACTTCGCCGGCGAAGTCGATGCCCGGCACCATGGGCCAGCTGCGCACCACCGGGCTCTTGTTGGTGATGGCCAGGCCGTCCTTGTAGTTGAGCGTGGAATAGGCCACGCGCACGCGGACCTCGCCTGCGGGCAGCTGGTCTTCGTTCAGGGTCTGGATGCCGGCGGCAAATTGGCCGGCCTCGTCCTTGGTCAGCAGCAAGCCTTGGAAGCTCATGGTGTGCACTTTCATTCAGAGGGTGAGGTGGAAGGCAGGTCGGCGCGCTGCTCGCCGTGCGTGGCCGGCGGCAGGTTCAGGTACTGGAGATAGCCGGTCTCGAAGTCATCGATCGGCTGCACGGACGCAGCCAGTTTGGCGCGCAGCACCGCGCCTTCCCAGCCCATCCAGAAAAAGCGGGCCGCGGCGGCGGGGTCCAGCGCGGGGCTGAGCGCGCCGGCCTGCTGCGCGGCGGCCAGCGCACCGGCCAGCGCGGCCTCCCAGCGCTCGAACACGCCGGACAGCGCCGCGCGAAATGCCGGGTTCACGCCGCCCAGTTCCTGGCCGAGGTTGCCGACGATGCAGCCGCGCCGGAACGCGTGCTTGATCAGGCCACGGCGGCCGGCGTCGATGAAGGCGGCGAGCTGCTGCGAAACGCTGAGCTCGCTGTTGCCGAAGCTGCGCGCCAGGCGCTCGCTGAAGTAGGCCTCGTAGGCCGCCACCACCGCCAGGCCGAAGTCGTCCTTGCTGGCGAAGTAGTGATAGAAGCTGCCCTTGGGCACCTCGGCCGCCTGGAGCACGCGCGCAATGCCCGTGGCGTCCCAGCCGGTCTCGGACAGCACTTCCAGGCCGATGCGGATCAGCCGCTCGCGCGTGGCGCTGCGCTCGTTGTCGTCCCCGAGCACCTTGCGCGGCCGGCCGCGCGGCCGGCGCGGGGCCTCGATCTGCTCAGTCGGCTCAGCAGGCGCCGCCACGGTCAGCCCTTGGGGTAGAGCACCAGCTGCGTGCAGCGGAACAGCACGATCACCTTGCCCTGGTGGGTGAGCGTGCTCTCCCAGACCTGCGTGGTGCGGCCCATGTGCACCGCCCGGCCTTCGGCCAGCACCACGCCTTCGCGCGCGGTGCCCAGGTGGTTGGTCTTCAGTTCGCTGGTGGTGAAGCCGCTCGCGCCCTCGGGCAGCGAGGCCATGCAGCCGTAGCCGCAGGCGGTGTCGGCCAGCGTGACCAGCGAACCCGCATGCAGAAAGCCGTTGGGCGCAAGCAGTGTGGGCGTGACCGGCATCGACAGGCGGCACAGACCGCGCTCGACATGCTCGACCCGGATGCCCAGGTGGCCGGGAAAGCAGACATCGCCCACCGCCTGCCAATGGGCAAGGGCGGCGGCGGGGGGCACGGAGGCGGGCGGGGCAGAGGGCGAGGACATGGCCGGATTATTAGACCAGTCGTCTACATAAATCAATCCGAGGCCGGGCGAGGGCACTGAACGCGGTCGGAACGGCCTCTTGGCCCTCGATTCTGTCCGAAAACACCTCTTTTACCGAGAAACATGTTCGGAAAATAGCCGAAGAAGTCCATGGATCAAGCGAGAATGGATGAATGGCTCATTGCCATAAACATGGCCGTTTTTGATCATTTTCTGGTTCTGCGTTCGGACCGCCACGCGGCCGACCGGGCTGCGGGGCGCATCAGGGCCGCCAGGACGCCGGCAGGCACTGCAGCGCCTGGGCCAGCGGTGCATCCGGTGCGAGCAGCCCGTTCGCGCGGGCCGCGGCCTCGGGCGGCACGGTGAGGCGATCGAGGCGGGTCTGTGCATCCTCCCGCTCGGAGCGCACGAAGGCCGGATGGGTCATGGCCCAATGCACCAGCGCCAAGCCCGCCGCCGGGTCCGCCCCGGGCGTCTGCGCCAGCACCAGACCGGCGCTGGCCACACACTGCACGGCCAGGGGCTCGGAACCCAGCTCACGCCAGACCGCAAACGCAGCGCGGATATCGGCCTCGGCCGGCGCCGCATCGGCCGCCCCTGCCGAGGCCAGGGCCGCCGTCACACGCGCCCGGCACAGGAGCGCGGCCGCCTTGATGTGCGGCTCGCCGTACCGCGCGGCACTTTCGACCGCCTGGTCCGCCAGCGCGCGGGCGGAGGCGAGCTGCGCGCCGCTCTCATGGACCAGCGCCAGATTGGTGAGCAGGAAGGGCTCGTTGGCCAGCTGCTGCGTGCGCCGGGCGAGCGCGCGGCCGGCCTCCAGGATGGCCCGGGCCTCATCGAGCCGCCCCATGCTGCGCAGGAGATTGCCCAGCCGCACATGGCCGGAGGTATCGATTGCGAGCTCGGGGTCGGCGGCCATGTCATCGAAGGCCGCGCGGTAGTGGCCCAGTGCGGCCTCGTAGTTGCCCAGACACTTCTCGGCCAGGCCCAGCATGCAGACGGCGCTCGTGAGGTCACGCTGCGGCCGCCCGGCGGCGCGCAGTGCCTCGACCTGGCGCCGGACCACCACGCGCATGCCCTCGTAGTCGCCGCGCATCCACCGGACCCGCGCCAAGGCCGAGCAGGCCGCGGCCTCGGCTTCGCGGTCGGCCAGCTGCTCGGCTTGCGCCAGCAGGGTCTGCGCCTCGGCCTCGGCGCGGTCCAGCTGGCCG
>DASSQC010000443.1:0-3908 GCA_035702705.1 Burkholderiaceae bacterium
GAAGAAGCAGTTCGCGATCTTCCGCGACCGGCACACCTGGAGCCTGACGGCGCTGTACATCGTCACCTTCGGCTCGTTCATCGGCTTCTCGATGGCGCTGCCGCTGGCCATCACGGTGATCTTCGGCTTCCAGCACGTGCCCGATGCCAACGGCGTGATGCAGCACGTGCTGAAGAACCCGAATGCTCCATCGGCCCTGACCTACGCCTGGATAGGCCCCTTCATCGGCGCGGCCATCAGGCCCGTGGGTGGCTGGATCTCCGACAAGTTCGGCGGCTCCATCGTCACGCAGATCATCACCGTGCTCATGGCCGCCGGTGCGGTGGGCGTGGGCTACGTGATGAGCCTGGCCTACGCCTCGGCCACGCCGGAGCAGTACTTCCCGCTGTTCCTGGGCCTGTTCATGCTGCTGTTCCTGGCCAGCGGCATCGGCAACGGCAGCACCTTCCGCACCATCGGCGTCATCTTCGACCGCACCCAGGCCGGCCCGGTGCTGGGCTGGACCTCGGCCATCGCCGCCTACGGCGCCTTCATCGCGCCGGTGGTCATCGGCGCGCAGATCAAAGCGGGCACGCCGCAGTACGCGATGTACGGCTTCGCGGTGTTCTACGCCGTGTGCCTGGTGCTGAACTGGTGGTTCTACCTGCGTGGCAATGCCTACGTGAAGAACCCCTGAGTCCAGGTCAAGCCGCTGACGCCCACACCGCGCCAACACCGCCTGCGCCATGAACACCATGACGACGCCGCAAGCCTGGAACCCCGAAGACCGTGGGTTCTGGGACGGTTCAGGCCGTGCCGTGGCCCAGCGCAACCTGTGGGTGTCGATCCCGGCCCTGGCCCTGGCGTTTGCGGTGTGGATGCTGTGGTCGGTGGTGGTGGTGCACCTGCCCGCCGTGGGCTTCCGCTACAGCACCAACCAGCTGTTCTGGTTGACGGCGCTGCCGGCCTTGTGTGGCGCCACGCTGCGCATCTTCTACGCGTTTGCGGTGCCCCTCATCGGCGGCCGCCGCTTTACAACGCTGGCCACGGCCAGCCTGCTGCTGCCCGCCATCGGCCTGGGCCTGGCGGTGCAGGACCCGAACACGCCGTTCGAGTGGATGGTGGTGCTGGCGTTGCTGTGCGGCCTGGGCGGCGGCAACTTTGCCAGCTCGATGGCCCACATCAGCTTCTTCTTCCCGTCCGCGCGCCGCGGCACCGCGCTGGGCCTGAACGCCGGGCTGGGGCACCTGGGTGTGGCCTTGGCGCAGCTGCTGGTGCCCCTCGCCATCAGCGCCGGGGTCTTCGGCCTGTTCGGCGGGCCGGCCCAGCAGACGGCCGACGGACTGTTGTGGCTACAGAACGCCGGCTTCATCTGGGTGCCACTGATCCTGGCCAGCACGGCTGCGGCCTGGTACGGCATGGACGACCTGCCCGACACGCACGCCGGCCTGGCCGAGCAGGCGGTGATCTTCACGCGCAAGCACAACTGGTTGATGTGCTGGCTGTATCTGGGCACTTTCGGCAGCTTCATCGGTTTCGCCGCCAGCCTGCCCATGTTGGTGCAAAGCCAGTTCCAGCACGCCGATGCGCTGCACGTGGTGTGGCTGGGCCCGTTGATCGGTGCCGTGCTGCGCCCGCTGGGGGGCTGGATGGCCGACCACTGGGGTGGCGCGCGGGTGACCTTCTGGATCTTCGTGGCCATGGCGCTGGCAGCACTGGCGGCGCTGTGGTGCCTGCCGTCGGGCTCCTCCGCAGGCGCAGCGGGGCGGGGCGGTCACCTCCTTGGCTTCCTCGCGGCCTTCGGTGTGCTGTTCGCTGCATCGGGCATTGGCAACGGCAGCACGTTCCGGATGATCTCCTGCCTCTTCGTGGCCGAGCGGCTGCGCAGCGCCGACAGCCTGCCGTCGGCCCAGGCCCTGGCCGCCAAGGAAGGCGCTGTCGAGGCGGCGGCCGCGCTCGGCTTTGCCAGCGCCATCGGCGCCTATGGCGGCTTCTTCATCCCCAAGAGCGTGGGCTCTTCGCTGTCGATGACCGGCAGCGCGTCCGCGGCGATGGCGATGTTCGCCGTGTTCTACCTCTCCTGCATCGCGTTGACCTGGTGGGCTTATGGCCGCCGCAACGCGCCCTATCCCTGTTGATTCGCGTGCTTATTCAGCTGCCGAACTTCGAGCGCAGACGACTTTTCCCAAGGACGACTTCATGAGCCACTTTCTGGACCGCCTCACCCACTTCTCGCTGCCCAAGGAGACCTTCTCGGGCGACCACGGCCTCACCACCGGCGAAGACCGCACCTGGGAAGACGCCTACCGCAACCGCTGGGCGCACGACAAGATCGTGCGCAGCACGCACGGGGTGAACTGCACGGGCAGCTGCAGCTGGAAGATCTACGTCAAGGGCGGCATCGTCACCTGGGAGACGCAGCAGACCGACTACCCGCGCACGCGCTGGGACATGCCCAACCACGAGCCGCGTGGCTGCGCCCGCGGCGCCAGCTACAGCTGGTACCTGTACAGCGCCAACCGCGTGAAGTACCCGATGGTGCGCGGCCGCCTGCTGGAGCGCTGGCGCGCGGCGATGAAGACGGCGAAGACACCGGTGGACGCCTGGGCCACGATCGTCGAAGACGATGCGGCGCGCCGCGACTACCAGAAGGTGCGCGGCATGGGCGGCTTCGTGCGCAGCAGCTGGGACGAGGTCAACCAGATCATCGCAGCCAGCAACGTCTACACGATCAAGCAGCACGGCCCCGACCGCGTGATCGGCTTTTCGCCCATCCCGGCGATGAGCATGGTCAGCTACGCCGCCGGCAGCCGCTACCTCAGCCTGATCGGCGGCGTGTGCATGAGCTTCTACGACTGGTACTGCGACCTGCCGCCCGCCAGCCCGCAGGTGTGGGGCGAGCAGACCGACGTGCCCGAGAGTGCCGATTGGTACAACAGCACCTACATCATGGCCTGGGGCAGCAACGTGCCGCAGACCCGCACGCCCGACGCGCACTTCTTCACCGAGGTGCGCTACAAGGGCGCGAAGACGGTGGCCATCACGCCCGACTACAGCGAGGTGGCCAAGCTGGCCGACATCTGGCTGCACCCCAAGCAGGGCACCGATGCGGCGCTGGCCATGGCCATGGGCCACGTGGCGCTCAACGAGTTCTACTTCAAGCAGCGCAGCCCATACTTCGACGACTACGCGCGCCGCTACACCGACCTGCCGCTGCTGGTGATGCTGAAGGAGCACACGCTGCCCGACGGCCGCAAGACGCTGGTGCCCGACCGCTACCTGCGCGCCTCCGACTTCAACGGCAAACTCGGCCAGCAGAACAACCCCGAGTGGAAGACCGTGGCCTTCGACACCGGAGGCCGCGCGGTGCTGCCCAACGGCAGCATTGGCTTCCGCTGGACGCCCGAGGGCGGCCCCGACCAGGGCAAGTGGAACCTCGAGAACAAGGAGGCTCGCCACGGCACCGAGGTCAAGCTGAAGCTGTCTGTGCTGGAAGACGGCGAGCAGTCGCACGAAGTGGTGGACATCGGCCTGCCGTACTTTGGTGGCGTCAGCAACCCGCACTTCAAGGCCAATGCGCAGAACGGCGAGGTCAACTTCGTCAAGGTGCCGGCCGTGCGCCTGCGCCTGGGCAAGGAAGGCGATCACCGCGAGGCGCTGGTGGCCACCGTGTTCGACCTGCAGGCGGCGCAATACGGCATCGACCGTGGGCTGGGCAGCGGAGCGAAGAGCTACGACGACGATGCGGCCTACACGCCGGCCTGGGCCGAGAGCGTGACCGGCACGCCGCGCGACCAGATCATCACCGTGGCGCGGCAGTTTGCCGAGAACGCGCACAAGACGCACGGCAAGAGCATGGTGATCATCGGCGCGGCGATGAACCACTGGTACCACGCCGACATGAACTACCGCGGCGTCATCAACCTGCT
>DASSQC010000444.1:0-4887 GCA_035702705.1 Burkholderiaceae bacterium
ATGGAGGCGCCGATCACCAGAAACACGATCGCACTCACCAGCGGCCAGCTCCAGCGCACCGCAAAGCCCTCGACGTGCAGGGCCAGCGGCGCGAGCACGATCAGCGAGGCCGCAAACTGGATCATGCTGCTGGCGCGCAGATCCACCTGGGGTGCGAAGCGCTTCTGGTACAGCGCACCCAGGGTGATGCCCAGCAGCCCGGCGCTGGCTGCCGCCAGCGCGGGCAGGCTCATGGTGCGCGCATCGAGCTTGTGCCAGACCACCAGCACCACGCCGGCAAGGCCCAGCACCACACCCATCCACTGATCTCGCCGCAGCTGCTCATGCATGAAGCCCTTGGCAATGAGCGCCGTGAGCAGCGGCTGCGTGGCCAGGAGCAGGGCCGTGATGCCGGCCGACAGGCCGAAGTACTGCGAATAGTGGCTGCCCCCCAGGTTCACGGCATGCACCCCGAGCCCGGCCACCGCCACGTGCAGCCAGGCCATGGGCGTGGCCGGCCAGACGATGCTGGCAAAGCCGCCGCTGCGCTGCGCCACCCAGGCCATCCACAGGGCGACGCAGGCCAGGCCGAAGACATAGCGCAGGCTCAGGAAGGTGAAGGGCGCCGTGTATTGCAGGGCGATCTTGGTGGCAAGAAAGCCGGCGCCCCAGACGAGCACGAAGTACCAGACCAGCACCGCCGAGGGCAGGCCGGCTGCGGTCTCAGGCGCGGCCGGCGCTGGAACGGGTGGACCGGCGGGCGGGGCAGGTGGGTTCAAGGGCTGTATCCGGGTGCGGCTGAACCGGGTGGGTGCGCCCGGCAGTGGCCATCGACGCGCGAAGGCAGGCGGATTCTGCACGCGAGCCTGTGGGCGCGGAAGCGGACTGTCCGCAAATCGGGCACGGTCGCGGCGCGCGGACGCTGAACGTTAGGCAGCCGGGCGTCGCGCATCGGCCTGCCCTTCGGCGCCCGGTGGGCCCCCGGGGCAGTGCCCCGCGCAGCGGGGTCGCCTGGGTCGGGGTGTGTGCGACTGCGCGACGGGTCAGCGTGAGTTCTGCTTGAGCAGACGCTGCTTCTCGCGGTTCCAGTCCTTTTCGCGGGCGGCGTCGCGCTTGTCGTGCAGCTGCTTGCCCTTGGCCAGGCCCACGGCCAGCTTGATGCGGCCGGCCTTGAAGTGCATGTCCAGCGGCACGAGCGTGTAGCCGGCACGCTCCACCTTGCCGATGAGCTTGCGGATCTCCTCGGCGCGCAGCAGGAGCTTGCGCGTGCGTGTGGGCTCGGGCTTGACGTGGGTCGAGGTGGTCTTCAGCGGGCTGATGTTGGCATTGAGCAGGTAAAGCTCCGCGTCGCGCACGATCACGTAGCCTTCCTTGATGTTCACCTGCCCGGCGCGGATGGCCTTGACCTCCCAGCCTTCGAGGACGATGCCGGCCTCGTAGCGCTCTTCGATGAAGTATTCGTGCCCGGCCTTGCGGTTGTTGATGATGCTCACGGTGCGGTCTCTACAATCCTGCGCCATTCTATTGACTGCTTCAGTTGGGTCTCGTGCCTCAGGTTTCCAAGTCCGTTCTTCTGCCGTATTCGCCTGCCCAGATGTATGCCCTGGTCGAAGGCATCGAGTCCTATCCGGAATTCCTGCCCTGGTGTGCAGCCAGCCGCGTGCATCGCCGCACCGATACCGAGACCGAGGCCACCATCGAGCTGGCCTTCAAGGGTGTCCGACAGGCCTTCACCACGGTCAATGCCAATCAGGCGCCCAGCGAGATTCGCCTGGCCCTGAAGGACGGTCCGTTCAGCAGGCTGCAGGGACAGTGGCGCTTCATTGCGCTGGGCGACGGCGCGGTGGCCGGCTGCAAGGTCAGCTTCGAGCTGCAGTACGACTTTTCCTCGCGCACCGTGGCGGCCTTGATCGGCTCGGCCTTCGAGAAGATCACCGCCACGCTTCTGGATGCCTTCGTGACGCGCGCCGACGCGGTGTATGGGGCGGCGGCGTGATCCGTATCGAGATTGCCGTGCTGTCCGAGGCCCGCGTGCAGTTGCGGACCGTGGATGTGCTGCCGGGCAGCACCGTGGCTCAGGCCCTGGCGCTCGCCGGCGTGGATGCGCAGGGACGCGGGCTGGCCATCTTCGGCCACGGCGTGCAGCCGGCACGCGTGCTGCGGGACGGCGAGCGCATCGAGGTGCTGCCTGCCTTGACGGCTGACCCCAAGGCGGCGCGCATGCAGCGCGTGCAGCGCAGCCGCGAGGCGCAGCAGGCCAAGCGCGAGGCGGCGCGGCGGGTCACGCAGCGGGCCTGAACACCGGTCTGAACGCGGCGTCGGCCCGCGGCCCTGAGTATGGGGGCGTGGGCCCGGAAGCCGGCCGCAGAAACAACACGGGCAGCCCGCGGGCTGCCCGTGCTGCGGTGCATTGTCAGATCAGTTGCAGGTCTTGGCCACCGCGTCACGCAGCTGTGCGGCACGGGCGGCGCGCTGCGCGTCGTCCAGGAACACGCGCTCGCCCTTGGCGTCGGTGGTGGCGATGCGCTGCCCGCTTTCGATGTTGCGCAGGGCCTCACGGTTCTGGGTGCAGGCCTGTGCCTTGCGGTCGGCCTCGGCCTTGGCCTTGGCAGCCTTTTCCTCGGCCTCGCGGGCCTCTGCCTGGCGCTTCTGGAAGGCCTCTTCCGGCGTGAGCGGCTTCTCGGCAGGCTTGCCGTCCTTGCCATCCTTGGTGGCCGGCGCCTTGCCGTCCTTGCCCTGTGCCTTGGCATCCGGCGTGGGGGGCGTACCGCTGGTGCCGTCGGTGTAGACCACGCCGCGGCTGGTGCTGCCACGCTGTGCCTGCGGCGCCTGAGCGGCTGCGGGTGCGCTGCCCGGACGCGCGGCGGCGGCAGGGGCAGCGGGTGGGGCAACCGGTGAGGTGGCCGAAGGCGTGCTGTTGCGCGGGCCGCTCATGTCGGGGCGCGGCATGTCCGTGCGGGGCGTCTGCGGCTTGTTGGTGGTGAAGCCAGCACCTTTGACGATGTCGGCGTCCTTGGTGCCGGGCGGCGGCGGCTGGTCGGAAAACACCATGCGACCCTGTGCGTCGCGGTATTGCCACTGGGCATGCGCCACGGCGGCGCAGCAGACAAGGCCGAGGGCGAGCAGAGCTCGCATCAGGTGGGCAGGCAGGTTGGACAACAGCATGGGTCGGGCTCCGGATAATCCCCCGAGTGTATGCCTGCGATGCAAGTTATGCACGCGCGTATAATCGATTTTTGCGTCTGGAGGTAATCCCATGCGGCTCACCAAGAAGGCACTGACCTTCGATGATGTGCTTCTAACGCCGGCCTTCTCGGCCGTGCTTCCCAAAGACACCTCGCTCGCCACGCGCATCTCGCGCAACATCGCCCTGAACATTCCCCTCGTGTCCGCCGCCATGGACACGGTGACTGAAGCGCGTCTTGCGATCGCGCTCGCTCAGGAAGGTGGCATCGGCATCATCCACAAGAACCTCACCGTCGAACAGCAGGCGCGGGAGGTTGCGAAGGTGAAGCGCCACGAGGCGGGCGTGCTTCGCGATCCCATCACCGTCACCCCGGACATGCGCATCCGCGACGTGCTGGATCTGATCCGCACGCACGGCTTCTCCGGCTTTCCGGTGCTGCAGGGCAAGCAGGTGGTGGGCATCATCACCAACCGCGACCTGCGCTTCGAGGAGAACCTCGAAGCCAAGGTGGCTGAAAAGATGACACCCAGGGAGCGACTGGTCACCGTCAAGGAAGGGGCCACGCTCGAGGAAGCCAAGCGCCTGTTGAACAAGCACCGCCTGGAGCGCGTGCTGGTTGTGAACGATGCCTTCGAGCTGCGCGGCCTCATCACCGTGAAGGACATCCAGAAGGCCACCGAGCACCCGCTGGCTGCCAAGGACGAACACGGCAAGCTGCGCGCGGGTGCGGCCGTGGGCGTGGGTCCCGGCACCGAGGAGCGCGTCGAAGCGCTGGCCCGGGCGGGGGTGGATGTGATCGTGGTGGATACTGCGCACGGCCACAGCCAGGGCGTGCTGGATCGGGTGCGCTGGGTCAAGAAGAACTTCCCGGGCGTGGATGTGGTCGGCGGCAACATTGCCACAGCCGCCGCTGCGCGCGCCCTGGTCGATGCCGGTGCAGATGCCGTCAAGGTCGGCATCGGTCCCGGATCCATTTGTACGACGCGCATCGTGGCGGGCGTGGGTGTGCCGCAGATCACGGCCATCTCCGATGTGGCCGATGCACTGGCCGGCACGGGCGTGCCGCTGATCGCCGATGGCGGCATCCGATACTCGGGCGACATTGCCAAGGCGCTGGCAGCGGGTGCGCACTGTGTGATGATGGGCGGCATGTTCGCCGGAACCGAAGAAGCGCCCGGCGAGACCATTCTGTACCAGGGCCGCACCTACAAGAGCTATCGCGGCATGGGCAGCCTGGGCGCCATGCAGCAGGGCTCGGCCGACCGCTACTTCCAGGACAACGCGGGCAGCAACCCCAACACGGCCAAGCTGGTGCCCGAGGGCATCGAAGGCCAGGTGCCCTACAAGGGCTCGGTGGTGGCGATCATCTTCCAGATGGCCGGCGGCATCCGTGCGTCGATGCACTACTGCGGCTGTGCCACCATCGAAGAGATGCGCACCAAGGCGGAATTCGTGGAGATCACCTCGGCGGGCATGCGTGAAAGCCATGTGCACGACGTGCAGATCACCAAGGAAGCGCCCAACTACCGGGTCGAGTAGGCCCAAGCGATTCGGCGACCTGCGGGTCGCCGAGTTGTTTTGAGCGGAGCCCTTCGTGAAGACCAAGCTCGAGATCGCCAGGAACTGGTTGCCGCGCTATACCGGCATGCCGCTGGATCGCTTCGGCCGCCAGATCCTGATTACCAACTTCGCCGACTACGTCCGCCGTTTCGCCGAGCGAT
>DASSQC010000445.1:0-4455 GCA_035702705.1 Burkholderiaceae bacterium
TCGAGGGCCTGCTGCGCCTGCTGGCCTGGCTCCCGCTGCCGGTGCTGCGTGCGTTCGCCGCGGCCGGCGGGCTGTTGGGCTATGCGCTGGCCCGACCGCGGCGCCGCGTGGCGCGCACCAACCTGCGCCTGGCCTATCCCCATGCCAGCCCGAAGGAGATCGAGCGGCTCACGCGGGCGCACTTCATCAAGCTCATGCAGGCGCTGCTGGATCGTGCCTGGCTCTGGTACGGCCCTGCCGAGACGGTGCGCCGGCGCTGCCCGGTGCGCGGCATGGCGCACTGGTCGCGCGAGCGCCCCACCATCCTGCTGGTGCCGCATCTGGCCGGACTGGACGCGGCACTCACCGCCCTGCTGCAGCAGGGTGTGCCGATCACCGGGTTCTATCAGAAGCAGACCAACCCGGTGTTCGACGCCATCGTGTTCGAGGGCCGCATGCGCGGCGGCGATCTGCGTGCCTATGCGCGCGATGCGGGCGTGCGCCGCGTGATTGCCGACATGAAGGACGGCCGCCCCTTCTACTGCCTGCCGGACATGGACTTCGGCCCCAAGGACTCGGTCTATGTGCCCTTGTTCGGCGTGCGTGCGGCGACGCTCACCGTGCTGCCCAAGCTCGGCCGCCTGGGCGGTGCCGTGGTCGTGCCGCTGATCGCGCGCATGACGCCCACCGGCTACGACATCCGTCTGGAGCCCGCCTGGGAGGGCATCGGCGACATGGACGTGGAAGCGGCGTGCATCCAGATGAATCAGGCGATCGAGCGCTGGGCGCTCGAAGGCGGGCCGGAATACCTCTGGAGCCACCGCCGCTACAAGTCGCGCGCGCCGGGCGATCCGCCGGTCTACGCCTGAGTGCCTGCGCCCAGCTTGATGCGGGCGCGCACCATGTCGATGTGCTGACGCAGGGCATACAGCTCGTCGGCATAGGACAGGGGCACCGAGATGCGCTCCACGCGGTGCTCCACATCATCCAGCTCGGTCAGCAGCGCCCTGCGGTCCTCGCCTGCAGCGCCGATGCGCTCCTCGATGGCGCGCAGCTGGCCGTACCAACGGAACACCCGTGAACGGATGCGGAACTCATAGAGCGGCGGAATCACCCGCGACAGCGGCAGCATCACCGCGATGATCGCGGCCAGCACCACCCACATGCGGTCCACGAGGTTGGCGGCCCAGAAGGGCAGGTAGCGCTGCAGGAAGGGCGGGCCGTCGCGCAGGTACTTCTGCGCCTCGGGCGCGACCGGGAACTCGTTGTTGCGGGCGCTCGGAAACTCGCCCGTGCGCGAGAACCAGGTGGGCGGGCTGTGCAGCTGCGTGGCCGCCTGCATGAACAGCTGGATCAGGGCCGGATGCAGATCACGCCGCGCCAGCAGCGTCGCGGTAGGTGCGACGAGGCGATAGTCCTGGCTCGGGATGTCTGCACCCAGCTCCACGATGCCGCGCGGCAGGGTCACGTGGCTCAGGTAGGGGAAGCGGCGCGAATAGGCCTCGGCCTGCGCGAAGTCGAACAGGCGGATGCCCGGGGTCTGCAGCAGCATGCGCACCAGCGGGCTCTCGGGCGCCGAGACAAAGAACATCGCGTCAGCCCGACCCTCCAGCAGCTCCATCACACCCGGCGTGGGTGCCAGGCGCAGCATCTTCATGCTCTCGGGTGCGATGCGATTGGCCGCCAGCAGCTGCATCACGATGGGTGTGACGCCACTGCCCTCGGTGCCCACGTTCACGGTCCAGCCCTTCATGGCATCCAGACTGTTGATGACGGCAGGCGCCTGCGGCGTGCGCGGCCCCAGCGCACCGGCACTGCGGCGCACGGCGTCTTCCCGATAGAAGAGCCACACGGGTTCGTAGAACAGCGAGCCCAGTGAGATGAGCGGGCTGTCATGCGCGGCGGCTGGATCATCCGCCGAGGCCACCATCTCCGCCGGCGCGCTGCCGCCCTGCACAAAGGCAATCTCCACCGGATTGTCCGGGTCCATCAGGGCCTGCAGATTGGCCACCGAGCCCTGGGAGGGGCGCAGCTCCACGGTGATGCCGTAGCGCGCCAGCACCTGCGCGTACTGCTTGCCGAAGGCCTCGTAGGCGCCCTGCTCCGTGCCGGTGGCCAACACCACGCGCTTGGGCGGTGCCGGCTTGAGCACCCAGTAGGCCAGCGCTAGCAGCAGCGCCGTGATCAGGAGAAACGGCGTCCAGACCAGCACCCCTTCGCGCAGTGACAACCACACGCTTTTCAGCAGTTTGCTCATGGGCGGATTGTGCAGCAGCGCTTTGCCGCCGCCCTGACGGGCTTGCAAGCGGAAGTGCCGCGCGGAGACGGTGCTTTTCCCGGCCTTGCGCCGGCGGTGTGCAGCTCACACTGCATCAACACCCGTTGTCGGAGCACCGTGCCATGACCGCCCCCAAGCACACCGATCCCGCCACCACGGCAGAAGAACGCGCACGCGCCACCTGGGCCCTGTGGCGCGGCATGGCGGCCTGCACCCTCGCGGTGGGTCTGGCCACGGCCCTGCTGGCCGAGCTGATCCTGAATCCGGCGGCCGCGCGTGCGCCGGCCTACGCGAAGGCTTCGCCCGGGGCCAGGTAGCGCCACTGCCCGGCGGGCAGGTTGCCCAGCAGCACCCGCCCGATGCGGATGCGCTTCAGGCCCACCACTTTCAGCCCCACCAGCTCGCACATGCGGCGGATCTGGCGCTTCTTGCCTTCGCGCAGCACAAAGCGCAGCTGATCCTCGTTCTCCCACTCGACCCGTGCGGGCTTGAGCGGCTTGCCGTCCAGCGCCAGACCATGATTGAGCCGCGCCAGCTCGCGCGCCGGAAAGGCCTCGCGCGGCGAGCGGCCGCCCGTGCTGTGCCAGACCACGCGCACGAGGTATTCCTTCTCGATGTCGCTGTCCTCGCCGATCAGCTGCCTGGCCACGCGACCGTCCTGGGTGAGCACCAGCAGGCCGGTGGAATCGATGTCCAGGCGTCCGGCCGGCACGAGGTGCTTGAGCTGGCGCGGGTGGAACTCGCGCGGGCTGCCGTCCTGCGCCCAGCGGCGCTCCGCGGTCACCAGCGTGTAGGCGGGTTCGTAGCCATCCTCGGCCTGGCCGCTCACATAGCCGATGGGCTTGTTGATCAGCACCGTGACCTGCTCGGCCTGCTGCTCGCGCGCGCCGCGCTCGATCGTGATCTTGTCGGCCGCCGTGACCTTCTGGCCCAGCTGCGCCACCTCGCCGTTCACGCGCACCCAGCCGCGCTCGATCCACTCGTCGGCCTCGCGGCGGCTGGCCAGACCCAGCTCGCTCATGCGCTTGGAGACCCGCATGAGCTCCGGCCCGGTCTCTGTCGCCAGACCGGTCGGGTTCGGCGCTGCGGCCGCCGTGCGCCGCGCGTTCGGCCCGGCCGCCAGCCGAGGCGCCTGACCGGGGGCCGGCCGCAGCGCCGGGCGGGGCGCGGTGCTCGATGCGGCGCGCGTGCCGCCCGCAGGCCGGGGGGCGATGGTGAGCTTCTTCATGGGCGCAAGAATAGAGCGTCATCCTTGACTGGCTGCGCACGCAAGCAGGCTTCCGCTTGTCCCATGCGGATTTCCAGCCATTTTGGCCTGAAGACTCGCTCTGCAAGCCGATCTTGCCTTTCGAATGCGGGCTGGCGGCCGCGCCGCCGGATAATCCGGCCCATGCAGACGCTGCGCCTGAAGGTCAAGCCGCAAGCCCGCGAAAGCCGGCTCGAACAGCTTGCGGACGGCACCTGGCTGGCCCAGGTGAAGGCGCCGCCCGTGGACGGCAAGGCCAACAAGGAAGTCATCGCGCTGGTGGCCGCGCACTTCGGTGTGCGCGCGGCGCAGGTGACGATCAAGAGCGGCGCGAGCGGGCGGATGAAGCTGGTGACGGTGGACGGCTGAGGCGTCGCACGTCAGACCTCGCCAGCGGCAGCCACGCCGCGCAAGAACGCCACCAGCTCGGCATCCGCGCCTGCGGCCTGGGCCAGACGTGCGGCCATGGCGCGGTCGCGGGCCTGGCCCACGCCGGCCTGAACCTGCACGGCCTCGTCGCGCCAGCGCTTGAGGTCCTTGTCGGGCAGCAGGCCCTTGAGCGCTTCAAGCGCGTAACGGTTGCGCTTGGCCTGGATGCGGGCTTCGTGGCGTTGCAGCTCTGAGCTTGCCTCGCGCAGCAAGCGCTGCATCTTGTGCCGCCAGCGCTTGAGGCGATCGCGCGCGAAGCGGTGCAGGGGCGCGTGCTCCGCAGGGGCCGTGGCTTCCGACTGCGCGAGCTCGCGCGATGTGCCTTCGCTGTCGCCGGCCGCGGCCGGCTCGGCCGGCGGCAGGCACTCCACCCAGCGCAGCAGCGCGAGCAAGCCACGTGAAGTCTGCGTGCTTTCGATCGCCGCCAGCAATCGCGCGCGGGCTGCGGCGCGCTGCACGTCGATGGTCTCGCGCAGTGCATTCCAGCTCGCTGCGTGGCGCGCACGGGCGGCGGCATCGTCCT
>DASSQC010000446.1:0-3467 GCA_035702705.1 Burkholderiaceae bacterium
CGAGCTCGGCAGAACCATCCGGTTCCTCGCCGAAAACCAGCAGCGCACCACCCAGCTCGAGCAGGCCTTCTATCAGAAGCTGTTCGTGCCGCTGTCGATCATCGTGATGCTGCTGCTCGCACTGCCTTTTGCGTTCCTGCAGTCGCGCGCGGGCGGCGTGAGCACGAAGATGTTCGCCGGCATCCTGCTGGGCGTGCTGTTTCACACGCTCAATCGCCTGTTCTCGCACCTGGGCAATCTCAACACCTGGCCGCCATTCATCACGGCGATCGCGCCCTTGCTGCTGGGGTTGATGCTTGCTGGTGCCCTGCTGTGGTGGGTGCAGCGCACCCGCTGAAATTGCGGGCACTCGCGGGCGCAATGTCCGACTAGTTTTGTCGGTGAATCGCCAGGCGAGGCGCAGCGGTTCGCACTGGCTGTCCTTGCCACGCAACAGCGCGTCTGTCTACCGTCCGGTAGTGACATTTAGAGTGCGTTTCACTGGACGGAAGGAATTGCGTTCACTATGCTTTCTTTGCTTTGAGTTTGAGTCGGCGTCGCGGTAACGCACCTGGCTTGAATTCGAGGAGGAGGAGAGGCAGCTCTGCTGCCCTTTTGAAGCGCATCCCTTGGGATGCGCTTTTTTTTGCCCGCTTTCCTGGGCGCCCTGGACATTGACCGGGCGGCGCGAAGAATGCTCATGCCGGCCGGGCATGTTGTCTTCGGAGCGCGCTTGCTACCCTGCGAGGCTGCGCCGAAAGGCGCATGTGCCCTCGACTTCGATGGATTCCAGACCGCTGCCATGAACCTGCTGCAGATGCGTGCCGTGCGAGAGATCGTGCGGCAGAAGTTCTCCCTGACCCGCGCCGCCGACATGCTGATGGCCTCGCAGCCGGGCGTGTCCAAGTCGATCGCGGAGTTCGAGCAGGAGCTGGGCTTCGCAGTGTTCCAGCGTCATGGCAAGCGCCTGACGGGGCTGACGGGGCCGGGTGCCGAGGTCATCAAGGTGGTCGATCGCATCCTCAACGAGGTGGAGAACCTCAAGCGCGTCGGCCACGAGTACGCCAACGAGGACAGTGGCCGGTTGGTGATTGCCACCACGCACACCCAGGCGCGCTACTTCCTGCCCAAGGTGCTGGCGGAGTTCCGCACGCGCTATCCCAAGGTGCAGCTGTCTTTGCTTCAGGGCACCCCGCGGCAGATCGGCGACTGGGTCACGCATGGCCAGGCCGACATCGGCGTGGCCACCGAGGCGCTGACCCTGTTCGACAACCTCGTCACGCTGCCCTGCTACAGCTGGCAGCATGTGGTGCTGGCACCGGCCGGCCATGCCCTGCTCAAGCACGCGAAGGATCTGGAGCTCAAGCACATTGCGCGGCACCCGATCGTGACCTACGAGAGCCAGTTCACCGGCCGGGGCCGGATTGACATGGCCTTCGGCGGCCAGAACATCAAGCCGCATATCGTGCTGGAAGCGATTGACGCGGACGTCATCAAGACCTACGTCCAGATGGGCTTGGGCGTGGGCATCATCGCCGAGATGGCCTATGAGCCCGACCGGGACCAGCCGCTGCAGGCCATTGCCGCCGGGCATCTGTTCGGCACCCATACCTCGCGTCTGGCGGTGCGCCGCGGCGTGTTCATGCGCGACTTCACGGTCGAGGCCGTGCGCCTGATGGCACCCAAGGTCGAGCGCGAACAGCTCATGGGCCTGGTGGGCGCCAAGGACTGAGCGCGCCGCCGGCTTCGACCGGTCAGTCTTGCGTGGGGACTCCGGCGTGACATGCATCGCCTGATCCCGAGCCCAAAATGGTCCGGGATCCGCATGTCTGCTGCGGAAAGCGGGCTATGGGCATATTCAAACAATTTTTGAAAATGGCGCACTTTTCGCGCTGCTTATCAACGATTGTTTGAAAAAGCGCCGTTGGTGCCGCTTTGCGGACTAGCGCTTGTCCGGAAACGCCAGCCCGCAGGCCGCCACGAAGGCACGGATGGCGCTGCGGTGCCTGTCGGCGTCTGCGGGCGCCATGCGCGCCACGTCGGCGCCGCGCAGCCGCAGCACGTGCTGCAGGCGGCGCAGGGTCCGGTAGCCCTCGCGTGCTGCATCTGCCACGGCGGCCGGCACCAGACCATGGGCGCCCAGCCGGCCAGCCAGTGCAAGGGTGCCGACGTTGTCCAGCAGGTCCGGGTGCCGGCTGGCATGCGCCAGCACCATGGCCTGCACCGCAAACTCCATGTCCACCAGCCCGCCGGGGTCGTGCTTCAGGTCGAAGTCTGGAGTCTTGTTCGGGTGTCCGTCGAGCACGCGCCGGCGCATGGCGTTGACCTCGTGCACCACTTCGGCCGTGTCGCGATCCGCGCCCAGCGCACGGCGCCGCCAGGTCTCGAACCAGGTGCCCAGGGCGGCGTCGCCGGTGACGAAGCGAGCACGCGTCAGGGCCTGCTTCTCCCACAGGGCCGAGGTCTCGTGATAGCGCTCGAAGGCCGTGCGCGGCGTGACCAGCAGGCCGGCATTGCCATCCGGCCGCAGGCGCAGATCGACCTCGAACAGCCGGCCCGAGGTGGTGGCCAGGCTCAGCCAGCTCTGCAGACGCTGCGCCCAGCGCGTCAGGCGCTCGACCTCGTCGGGCGCGTCATCGCTCACCAGCACGAGATCCAGGTCGCTGGCGTAGCCCATTTCCTTGGCGCCCAGGCGGCCGTAGCCGAGCGCGGCCAGCGCCGGGCGCGGGCTGTCGATCTTCAGGGCGCGCCAGGCGCAATCGAGGGCGCGTGCAAGCAGGCGGTCGGCCAGCAAGGACAGCTCGTCTGAGATGGCTTCCACCGGCGTGGCGCCTTCGAGGTCGAGCGCAAGGATACGCAGCACCTGGGCATGGTGCGCGTCGCGCAGCACGTTCATGTGGCGCTCGGTGTCGAGCTCGCCGCCGAGCTGCGCATCGAGTTCGGCATCGAAGCTGGCCCAGTCGATGCCGCGCGAGCCGATGCGTGGGTCGATCAGCTCATCGAGCAGGATGGGGTGTCGGGTCAGGTAGTCGGCGGCGAAGGGGCTGGCCTGCACCAGGCGCGCCACGCGATCCATCACCGGCGGATGCGCGATCAGCAGATCGAGATAGGTGCGCCGCTTCATGATGGTCTGAGCCAGGCGTGCGGCGCGACTGAAGGCCTCGTTGCCGACCTCGTCCTGTGCAAAGCGGTCATCGAAAGCGGAGAGCACCGCTTCGAGCTTGCGCTGCGTGGTTTCGCTTTCGCGGTTGGCAGCCGTCAGCCAGGTCAGGATGCGCGAGGGTGTCTCGCCGGTGCGGGTGCCCAGCTGGGTGCTGCGCGCTGCCAGCGGGGCGGGCAGGATCAGGTCGAACAGCTGGGCGACACGGCTGCGCATGGCGCCCAGCTCGTCATCGAAGGTACCGAGCGACTCGAAGCCCATCAGTGTTGCAAGCTGTGTGCGATGAGCCTCATCCGGCGGAATGGCGTGGGTCTGCCGGTCGGCCACA
>DASSQC010000447.1:0-2496 GCA_035702705.1 Burkholderiaceae bacterium
TGCCCGAGCCGGTTGGCCCGACCAGCAGGATGTTGGACTTGGCCAGCTCGACCTCGTCCTTGCTGCCCAGGTGCTTGAGGCGCTTGTAGTGGTTGTAGACCGCCACAGAAAGGATCTTCTTGGCCTGGTCCTGACCGATCACGTACTGATCAAGGATTTCCTTGATCTCCCTGGGTGTGGGCAGGTCGCTGCGCGATGTCGGGCCCGAGGATTCCGCAACTTCGTCGCGGATGATCTCGTTGCACAGATCGATGCACTCGTCGCAGATGAAGACCGACGGGCCGGCAATGAGCTTCTTCACCTCATGCTGGCTCTTGCCGCAGAACGAGCAATACAGCAGCTTCTCGCTGCTCGTCTTCTTTTCGGTCATCGTGCCTCCTTGCTCCCTGCGCGCCCCGTGGTGCAGCCTCAGCCGCCCGCGGCAACTTGCTCGCGCGAGGTGAGTACCTTGTCGATGAGCCCGTAGGCCTGCGCTTCCTCGGGAGCGAGGAAGTTGTCGCGGTCGGTATCAGCCTCGATCTTCTCGATCGGCTGGCCGGTGCGGTCCGCGAGGATCTTGTTCAGGCGGGCACGCAGATCGAGGATCTCGCGTGCCTGGATCTGGATGTCGCTCGCCTGCCCCTGAGCGCCGCCCGAGGGCTGATGGATCATGATGCGGCTGTTGGGCAGCGAGAAGCGCTTGCCCTTCTCACCGGCAGCCAGCAGGAAGGCACCCATGCTCGCCGCCAGGCCGCAGCACATCGTGGAGACGTCCGGCTTGATGAACTGCATGGTGTCGTAGATCGCCATGCCGGCATAGACGGAGCCGCCCGGGCTGTTGATGTAGAAGCTGATGTCCTTGTCGGGGTTGTCTGCCTCGAGAAACAGCAGCTGGGCCACGATCAGGTTGGCCGACACGTCATGCACCGGCCCGATGAGGAACACGATCCGCTCGCGCAGCAGACGAGAGTAGATGTCGTAGGCGCGCTCGCCACGGCCGCTCTGCTCGATGACGATCGGCACCATGCCGAGGTTCTGCGGTTCAAAGCGCTGCGGGTCGCGCTGCCAGTCCCGAACGTCAAATGCCATCAGCTTGTCTCCTGCGCAAGTCCTGCGCTGCAGTCCTGAACATTCAGGCGGCGTTGCCCATCAGCTCGTCAAACGCGACAGGCTTGTCCACCACAGTGGTCTGACTCAGGGCCCATTCCACCACATTGTCTTCGAGCACCACGGCCTCGACGTCGGCCAGGCGCTGCTTGTCCTTGAAGTACCACTGCAGCACTTCTGCGGGGTTCTCGTAGCTCTGTGCGGTTTCCTCGATCTTGGCGCGCAGCTGTTCCTGCTTGGCGGTCAGGCCGTTGACCTTGACCAGCTCAGCAAGAATCAGACCCAGCCGAACACGACGCTCGGCCTGGGCCTGGAACACGTCCGGCGGGAAGGGCAGCGAATCCACCTTCATGCCGCGCGCAGCCAGATCGGCGCGTGCATTCTCGGCCAGACGGCCCGTCTCGTTGTTCACGAGCGCCTTCGGGACCTCGAACTCTGCCACCTTGAGCAGGGCGTTCATCACGCCTTCCTTGGTCTGGTTGCGGGTGCGTGCCGCGACCTCGCGCTGCAGATTGGCGCGGATTTCCTCGCGCATCTTGGCGACGTCCCCGTCAGCAATGCCGAGGGTCTTGGCGAATTCGGCATCCACAGCGGGCAGCTGCGGGGCTTCCACCTTGGTGATGTCGAGCTTGAACTGGGCCGTCTTGCCGGCCACATCCGCGCCGTGGTAGTCGGCCGGGAAGGCCAGGTCGAAGGTCTTGCTCTCGCCGGCCTTCATGCCCAGCGCAGCGGCTTCGAACTCGGGCAGCATGCGCTTGGCACCGGACACGAACGAGAAGTCGGTAGCCTGGCCACCCTTGAACTCGACACCGTCGATCGTGCCGCTGAAGTTGCAGGTGATGCGGTCATCGGCCTGCACACCACGATCCACGGCCGCGTAGGTGGCGCGCTGCTTGCGCAGGATGTCAATGGTCTTGTCGACTTCTGCGTCACCCACGGTGCAGACCACGCGCTCGACGGTCGCGCTCTTGAAGTCGCCGAACTTGATCTCGGGATAGACCTCGAAGGTGGCCGTGAACTTGGCGGCCTCGACGGCAGCCTCGCCTTCGGCATTGATCGGCTCGACCTTGGGCATGCCGGCGACGCGCAGCTTGTTCTCGCTCACCACCGAGTTGAAGGCCTCGCCGACCTTGTCGTTGAGCACTTCCATCTGCACTTCGTAGCCGTACTGGCGCTGCACCAGGCCGAAGGGCACCTTGCCCGGGCGGAAGCCCGACATGCGCACGGTGCGCTGCAGGCGACGCAGGCGCGATTCGACCTCGCGATTCACGTCGGCCAGGGGCACGTCCAGCGCCACGCGGCGTTCGATGGCGGAAAGGGTCTCAATAGCAGCAGTCATGAACACACCTGAAAGAGGATGGTCGGGTTGAAATCGCGGAACTCAACCCGTGGGGATTCTGAGATCTCGCT
>DASSQC010000448.1:0-3453 GCA_035702705.1 Burkholderiaceae bacterium
GGCGCCTCGCAGAGCCGGGCAGCATGGGGGCGCGGAACACGCGCCCCTTTTTCATGTCGCAGCTGGCTCATGCGTGCGGGTCGTCCGAGCGAGGTGCGCCTTGTGCCCGGCCTTCTCGGCCGTAGCGCAGCGCCGCCGAACCGTCCCGGGCCGATCACGCGCGGCATCCAGCCTCTCTCCATCCCAGAGCCATGCTTCGTACCGTCAATATTCAGTACGCCCATCCCGGCGGCCAGCTGCTGCGCTACCCCGATGTGCAGGTCGCGCGGGGTGCAGCACTGCTGATCACCGGCCCGTCGGGCTGCGGCAAGACCACCTGGCTGCACCTTGTGGCCGGGCTGCTGCGCGCTCATGGCGGCGAGTTCCGCATGGACGAACAGGCACTGACGCCGGATCGCGTCGCGCTGGTGCCGCAAGTACCGCACCTGATCGGCAGCCTGAGCGTCATGCAGAACCTGGCAGCGGCCAGCTTTGCGGCGCGCCAGCGCTTTGATGGCGAGCGTGCTGCACAGCTGCTTGATGCGGTCGGCCTTGCGGGTCTGGAGGCGCGCCGCCCCGCAGCGCTGTCGCGCGGTCAGGCGCAGCGCGTGGCCGTGGCACGCGCACTGATCAATCAGCCCGACGTGCTGCTGGCCGACGAGCCCACGGCCAGCCTCGATGACGAGGCTGCCGCGGCCGCGATCGCGCTGCTGGTCAGCCAGGCCCAGGCCGCGCGGGCGGCGCTCGTCATCGCCTCGCATGACGGCCGCATCAAGCCCCTGTTCAACGCCACGCTGGCTCTGCCGGGCGCCCCTCTTGCCGAGGCGATGGCATGAGCCGCCCCGTCAGTCCGCCGCGCCACGGTCCGATCGGCGCCCTGGGTCTTGCGCTGGCGCACATCCGCGCGAGCTGGGGCGGCTTTGCCGCGAATGCGGGCCTGCTGGCGCTGGCCGTCGCGTCGCTGGTGTTCCTCGCGGCTGCGCTCGCGGCCTTGCAGGCGCGGGCCGAACGCGACGCCCAGGGCGTCGACCTGGTGGTGGGCGCCAAGGGCAGCGCGCTGCAGATCGTGCTGTCTGCGCTCTATCACATCGACATCTCGCCGGGCAACATCCCGCTGGCCGAGGCCGAGCAGCTGGCGCGGCACCCGATGGTGGCCCAGGCCGTGCCCGTGAGTCTGGGCGACAACTTCCGCGGCTTCCGTCTGGTGGGCAACCGCGGGCTGCGTGAGCTCTACGGTGCCGCCTTGGCACAGGGCACGGACGCGGTCCGCGCCATGGATGCCGTGGTTGGCGCGGCCGTTGCCAGCCGCACGGGCCTGAAGCCCGGCGACAACTTCTTCAGCACGCACGGTCTGGCCGAGGGCGGAGCCGAGCACCGGGATGCCCGCTACATCGTGACCGGGGTGCTGGCACCCACGGGCACGGTGCTCGATCGTCTGATCCTGACGCCGCTGGACAGCGTGTGGTTCGTGCACGAGGGCTACGTCAAGGATCCGGACGAGCTGAGGATCCTGCAGGCAGAGCGCGAGGTGTCCGCCGTCCTGCTGCGTTATCGCAGCCCGATTGCCGCGGCCACGCTGCCGCGCGCCATCAATGCCGGCGAGCGCACGACGGCTGCGTCACCGGCCTTCGAGAGTGCGCGTCTGCTGGCCCTGTTCGAGCCTGCCGTGCTTCTGATGCAGGCCTTTGCGCTGCTGCTGATGCTGGCGGCGCTGACATCGATCGCATTGGCCACGCACGTGAGCTTGCGCGAGCGGCGGGCTGATGCGGCCATACTGCGCATGATGGGCATGAGTCGCCTGCGTCTGCTGCGGCAGTACCTGCTGGAGGCGGGCCTGCTCGGCCTGGGCGGTACGCTGCTGGGTGCGGTGCTGGCCTGGGTCGTGCTGCAGATCACGGCGGCCTGGCTGGCCGGCGGGCCGAAGATCCCGATGCCCGAGCTGGCGCAGATCGGTCCGCCCTGGGGCTGGTTGCTGGCGGCCCTGCCGGTGGCATTGCTGGCTGCCTTGCCCAGTGCCCTACGTGCGGCGCGCGTGGAGCCCTCACGCATCCTTGCCGAGCGTTGAGGCCGGCACGAACCCAGGGCGTTGAATCACGGACAAGGAGCAGACGCAATGAAGATGATGACGATTCGCCAACTGGCCGCCACGGCACTTGTCCTGGCAGCTGGCGCGGTACTGGCGCAGACGCCGGCCCCCACGCCGCCGAAGCCGGCGCCCAAGGATGCCCACAAGGCCCAGGCCATTGCCCAGCACCGCGCCATGGCCAAGGCGCATGAAGATGCGGCAAAGTGCCTGGAGTCGGGCAAGTCCGAAGAGCAATGCCATGAGCAATTGCGCAAAGATTGCAGGGGCCTGGGCGTCGGCCGCTACTGCGGCCTCAAGCACGATCATTGAAGGAAGCCGAAGACGTGAAGAACATGCATTGGATCGCCTGCGCGGCCCTCGGAGCGGCATTTGCCCTGGGCGGGTCGCCGCTGCGTGCGCAGAGCTTCGGCTCGCCCGTGCCCCCGGGCATCGGCGGGCACAACGGCCTGCCGGGGACGCAACCCGCGCTGCCCGAGGTCAAGGGCGGCGTCTCGTGGGATGACCTTGCCAAGGTCACGCCTACCCGTAGCGGCAATCGGGTGGTGCCGCAGTTCGATCGGGCCGTGCTGAACCTGAACGGCCGCGACGTCCGCATCGCCGGATTCATGATGCCGCTGTCGGCTGCGCCGCAGCAATCGCACTTCCTCTTGACGGTCACGCCGCAGACCTGCTCGTTCTGCATTCCGGCCGGTCCCGAGGGCATGATCGAAGTCCAGACCAAGACGCCAGTGCGCACGACCTTCGAGCCCGTGGTGCTGTCGGGACGCTTCGCCGTGCTGCCCAACGATCCGAACGGGCTGTATTACCGACTGACAGATGCGCAGCCGAGCAAGTAAATTCAGGCCTTGCAGAACAGACGGCGCTGCAGCGTTGTCGTTTGGGCAACAGCTGGTTTAATGAATCTTTAGTTTGTCTGCGGGTTGCCGCCATTAACAGCTGATGCAGTGTGTGGGTGCGGTGCTAGTCTCGACCGACGCGCTGTCGCATGACAGTCGATCGGATTCATGAGGTACTGGCCGCGGTGCATGTGGTTCTGACCCAACCCGATTCAGGCCCCAGGGGTTCTTTCCAGTGATCTTCAGTTTGTTCAAAAAGAAGGACCGCGATCGCGGCGACGCCGGGGCGTCGGACGCGCTCGACGAGCCGAGTCTGGGCGCAGGCAACACCTCGCGTCCGAACGGGGTCGTTCCTAAGGAGCTTCTGGACATCGCGGAAGCCCCCATGGAGCTGCCCGAGCCGCCACCGCTATCGCCCAAGGCGCCCGAATCGGCTTTCGCGGCGCGACAGAACGCCCCGATCGGCGTGGACCCCAAGGCCCTGGCACGCGCAGCCGTGGCCAAGATCGATGCCATCGAGTCCGAGATGTCGCTGGACTTCGTCGGCAAGAA
>DASSQC010000449.1:0-10509 GCA_035702705.1 Burkholderiaceae bacterium
GTCTGGCGAGCGATGATCATCTCCGGCGTGGGCGTACTGACAGCCTGGTTTCTGCTCACCACCCTGTGGATGCCCTGGATCAATCACACGCGGACCTATCGAGACGTCGCGCTGTCCATGAAGGCTGCGCTGCCGGACCAGCAGCTCGATGCCTGCATCTCCACGCAGCGCCTGTCGCTGCCCCAGCGTGCAATCTTCGGCTACTTCGCCAAGGTCCGCTTCGAGGCGCGCCCGCTGGGCACGACCATCCAGACCAAAGAGGACATCCTCGGTGACGGTGCGCGCGACGATGCCTTCGTCAGCCCCGCTCCCGTCGCCTGCGACTGGCTGCTGACGCAGGACTCCTTGCGTGCGCTGTCCGAGAGTGTGTTCCTGCCGCCCCTGCCCGATGGCGCCAGGCCGGGCCAATGGGTCCTTGTGTGGGAAGGACGCCGATTCTCCGACCGGGACGAGCGCTTCCGGCTGTACCGACTCGAACCGCGCCGGACAGCACGTTGAAGGACATCTTCCGCCTTGCATGGCCGATGCTGGTCTCGCAGCTGGCCGTGATGGCCAATGCGCTGATCGACACGGTCATGATCGGCCGCACATCGGCCGCAGAGCTCGCTGCGATTTCGCTGGCAGCAAGCATCTATGCCACGGTTTTCGTGAGCCTGATGGGCATCTGCAGTGCGCTGCAGCCCGTTGCGGCGCAGCACTACGGGGCGCGACGATTCACCGAACTGGGCGAAGACGCCGTGCAGGCCTGCTGGCTTGCCTTGGCACTCGCGGCACTCGGTGCGGCGGTCCTGGCCTTCCCCGGACCCTGGCTGGCGTGGGCACGCCCCAGCCCCGAGGTGGCCGTCGAGGCGAGCCGATATCTCGCAACGATTGCCTGGGCCCTGCCTGCAGCGCTGCTGCTGCGAGTCGGGGTGAGCCTGAACTCCGCCATCGGCCGCCCGCGGGTCACCATGTACCTGAATCTCGGCGGCGTGGCGATGAAGATTCCACTCAACACGGTCTTCATCTGGGGCGCCGGACCTGTGCCGGCCATGGGTGCCTCGGGCTGCGCGGCCGCCACATTGACCGTCGCCTGGGTCAACCTCATCATCCTGATTGCACTGCTGAGGCTGGACCCAGCCTACACGCCCTACCGCCTGCACTGGGTCCGGCCGGCCTGGGCACGCCTGCGCGCCCTGCTCGCGCTCGGCTTGCCCACCGGTGCCTCCATTGCCATCGAGGTGTCGAGCTTCACACTGATCGCCGTACTGGTCGCGCGCATGGGCGCCGAGGTGGCCGGCGCCCACCAGATTCTGGCCAATCTCGCAGCACTGGCGTTCATGGTGCCTCTGGCGCTGTCGAACGCAAGCGCGGTCCTGGTCGGGCAATCGCTCGGCGCGCATGATTACGGCCGTGCGCAGCGGCATTCCCGCCAGGGTCTTGCACTATGCCTGGGAGGGTCGGCGCTTGTTGGGGTGCTTTTCGTGGCGGCTGGCCCGTGGATCACACGCGGCTATACCAGCCAGGCCGGCGTGGCCGCACTGGCACTGACGCTCATGCCAGTGCTTGCGTGGTTCCACTGCTTCGATGCAGCGCAAGGCTGCCTGTCGAGCCTGCTGCGCGCCTACAAGCGCCCAGCGATTGCCACGGCTGCCACGCTGATCTACGCCACCAGCCTATGGGGCCTGGGCCTCGCGGGTGGATTCTGGGCGGCTTACCACGCCCCCCGTGCGGGCACGACCCCGGGCTGGGGTCTGGGTGCCTTCTGGATTGCGGCAGCCGTCGGCCTGATGGTGGCGGCCGCCGGCCTCGCATGGCTCTTGCGCTGGGTTGAACAACGCGAACTGAAACCGCATCTGCAGGCAAGTGTCGCGTCAGTTGCACGCATCTAAAATTGCGGCATCAGCCGTTGAGCACGCAAAAGCGAGTTTCAACGCGACACCACCGTCAGTCCACGGAACCGATGGGGCGCGATCAAGGCGCCTCACGCAACATCATGGCGCAACCATTGAAACCCTTACCGACCTTCATCTTCGCCAGTCGCTGGCTTCAGCTGCCGCTGTACCTCGGACTGATCGTTGCGCAACTGCTCTACGTGGTGCATTTCTGGTTTGAGCTCACGCACCTCGTGCAGGCCGCGTTCGGCAGCCAGGAGGCGCTGCAGATCCTTGTGAACAACATGGGCTACAAGGCCGAGAAGCCCGTGACCGGCCTGAACGAGACCATCATCATGCTGGTGGTCCTCGCGCTGATCGACGTGGTCATGATCAGCAACCTGCTGATCATGGTGATCGTCGGTGGCTACGAGACCTTCGTATCGCGGATGAACCTTGAGAACCACCCCGATCAGCCCGAGTGGCTGAGCCATGTGAACGCCAGCGTGCTGAAGGTCAAGCTCGCCACGGCCATCATCGGCATCAGCTCGATCCATCTGCTCAAAACCTTCATCAATGCGGCGAACTACGACGAGAAAGTGCTGATGTGGCAAACGATCATCCACATCGCATTTCTTCTCTCCGCCATGGCGATTGCATTCACCGATCGGCTCATGGCGCCGGTCGACGCCGCAGCCAAGGAACGCGACGGCCGCGCCAGCAACGACTGACGCTGCATTGCCCCACACCATTTCATTCGGAGTTCTCACATGACCGTGATCAAGCAGGACGACCTCATCGAATCCGTCGCCGCTGCGCTGCAGTACATCAGCTACTACCACCCGGCCGACTACATCGCGCATCTTGCGCGCGCCTATGAGCGCGAGCAGAGCCCGGCAGCCAAGGACGCCATCGCCCAGATCCTCACCAACAGCCGCATGTGCGCGGAAGGCAAGCGGCCGATCTGCCAGGACACCGGCATCGTCAATGTGTTCCTGAAGATCGGCATGAACGTGAGCTGGAGCGGCTTCACGGGCTCGATTGCCGACGCAGTCAATGAAGGGGTTCGCCGCGGCTACCTCAACCCGGACAACAAGCTGCGCGCTTCAATCCTGGCCGACCCGCACTTCGAGCGCAAGAACACCAAGGACAACACGCCGGCGGTGATCCACATGGAGGTTGTGCCGGGCGACAAGCTCGATGTGACCGTGGCCGCCAAGGGCGGCGGCAGCGAGAACAAGAGCAAGTTCGTGATGATGAACCCCAGCGACAACCTGGTGGAGTGGGTGCTGAAGACCGTGCCGAGCATGGGCGCCGGCTGGTGCCCGCCGGGCATGCTTGGCATCGGCATCGGCGGCACGGCCGAGAAGGCCATGCTCATGGCCAAGGAAGTGCTGATGGAAGACATCGACATGTACGAGCTGCAGCAGCGCGGCCCGAGCAACAAGCTCGAAGAACTGCGACTGGAGCTGTACGAGAAGATCAACGCGCTGGGCATCGGCGCGCAAGGCCTGGGCGGCCTGTCGACGGTGCTCGACGTCAAGATTCTCGACTACCCGACCCTCGCGGCGGGCAAGCCCGTCGGCATGATCCCCAATTGCGCGGCCACGCGGCACGCGCACTTCGTGCTTGACGGATCCGGCCCGGCGTACCTGGAGGCACCCTCGCTCGACCTCTGGCCGAACGTGCAGTGGGCCCCGGACTACAACAAGAGCAAGCGCGTGAACCTCGATACGCTCACGCGCGACGAAGTCGCCAGCTGGCAACCCGGCGACACCCTGCTCCTGTCGGGCAAGATGCTCACCGGGCGAGACGCCGCGCACAAGCGCATCCAAGACATGCTGGCCAAGGGCGAGAGTCTGCCGGTGGACTTCACCAACCGCGTGATCTACTACGTCGGCCCCGTGGATCCGGTGCGTGACGAGGTGGTCGGCCCCGCAGGTCCCACCACGGCCACGCGCATGGACAAGTTCACGGACATGATGCTCGCCAAGACCGGGCTGATCGCGATGATCGGCAAGGCCGAGCGCGGCCCGGTCGCGATCGAATCCATCAAGCAGCACAAGAGCGCCTACCTCATGGCCGTGGGCGGCGCGGCCTATCTGGTGGCCAAGGCCATCAAGGGCGCCAAGGTCGTCGGCTTTGCTGACCTGGGCATGGAGGCGATCTACGAGTTCGAGGTCAAGGACATGCCGGTGACCGTTGCCGTGGATGCGCTGGGCACCTCCGTGCACAACACGGGCCCCAAGGAATGGCAGGCCAGGATCGGCAAGATTCCGGTCGCCACCGCGTGATCAGCGGTCCCGGGCGGGCCGCCGCGCTGCACCGCATCGCGGTCGGCACCTGCCCGAATCACTTGCGCGCGCATTGGCCACAGGCTGCTGCGGCATGACATGCGTTCATCGGTCAGACGTACCAAAAATGCCCAAGATCCGCGCCAGACAAGCGGGAACCGGGTGCCAAGGATCTTCAATCAAGCGTTGAAAAACAGGCGCTCAGAGGCCTGATTATCAAATTTCCGTTGAAGATCATGCGATCGGACGGCGCTGCGCTGCCTGCAGCGCAGCCGCCTGGTCCTGGCCAGCGGACATGTCGAGGCGGCGCAGCACCCACCACGCCGCCACGAAGAACAGTCCGGTCACCAGCATGGCCATCCGGTGATTGCCCTCGGTCACCCAGGTGATCACACCGTAGGTCACCGGCCCGATCACGGCAGCCAGGCGGGTGGCAAACGCCCAGAGACCGAAGAACTCCGCCAGCATGGAGGGCGGCGCCAGCAGCGCCACCATGGCGCGGCCGCAGCTTTGCGAGGAGCCCATCGCCAGACCGGCGAACACGGCGGCCACCCAGAACAGCGTGGCGCTGCGTGCGAAGTAGGCCAGGATCACCATCAGGATCCAGGCCGCCAGGGTGATGGCCAGCGCCCGTCGGTGCCCGACACGGTCCTGCAGATACCCGAAGCCGAACGCGCCGAGCGCAGCCGCGATGTTCACGAGGAACACGAGCATCATCGTCTGTGTCTGGGTGAAGCCCATGACCTCGGCGGCGTACACCGCTGCCAGGGTGATGACGACGGAAATGCCGGCCTGGTACAGCACGCCGCACACGAGCAGGCGTGCGAACTGCGGCACGCTGCTCAACTTCCGATAGCTGCGCAAGAGTTGCTGCAGGCCGCTTTCCTCGGGACGATGCAGCGGTGCCCCCGGCTGGCCGGCGCGCTCGCGCAGCAGCACGAAGGTCAACAGGCTGGCCAGCGCAAACACCACCGCCGTGATCAGCATGGTGCCAGGCACGAACTGCTCCGGCGAGGCTCCAGCCCGCTGCTGCTGCATCACCCAGGCCAGCGACAGGCCCAAGGTCAGCATGCCGCCGAAGTAGCCAAAGCTCCAGCCCCAGCCGGACACCGTCCCCACGTGGCCGGGTCGCGCAAGCTCGGGCAGGAAGGCGCCATTCAGCGTCTCGCCCAGACTGAAGGCGTAGTTGGTGAGGATGATCAGCACGACCGCCAGCCAGAGATCGCCACGCCCGACCAGCGCGAGCCCCGCCGTGCCCAGCACGCACGCCGCGGTCGCCAGGCCGAGCAGCAACTTCTTTCTGCCATGGCGATCGGCATGGGCCCCGATCCCCGGAGCAGTCAGCATGACCAGCAGCGAGGACACGCCCAGCGTCAGCGTCCAGGCCAGCGTGCCCCAGCTCTGCCCCTGGGTCACTACGCCCACGAAGTAGGCATTGAAAACCGCCGTGAGCACCACGGTGGTGTAGCCGGAGTTGGCAAAGTCGTAGGCGGCCCAGCCGAACACCTCCCGGCGCTGCACGCCGTCATTCAGCACGGTGCGCACACTGTCGTATTGCATGTTGTTGCTCCCTGACCTGCGTACGGGCGGCGCTCAAGGCCGCAGCCGCAGGCTGGTGATGCGTCGCAAGCGTTGTAGCCGCAGCCGGCTAGCGCACCGCTTGGTGTTTACACGCATGCGCTGCTGGCGGCGCCATCATGCGCGGCCGAGACGGCGCGACGATGACATTCTGCGTTGAACCGATACAAAAGAAAGACGGCACCCGAAGGTGCCGTCAGTCGCCTGCCTACAGCGGGGCGGATCGGCTCAGCCGGCTTCCACCTCACCCAGATAGGCCGCACGGACCTTCGGGTCGGTCAGCATGTCCCGGGCAGCGCCGTTCATGGTCACCAGACCGGAGTCCATGACGTAGCCGCGATCGGCTGCCTCGAGCGCCAGCTTGGCGTTCTGCTCAACGAGGAGCATCGGCACGCCCTGTGCCTTGACGGTGCGGATCACATCGAAAACCTTCTCCACCATGATCGGCGACAGGCCCATGGACGGCTCATCAAGCAGCAGCAGTTTGGGGCGGCTCATCAGCGCGCGCGCCATGGCCAGCATCTGCTGCTCGCCCCCGGACATGGTGCCCGCAAGCTGGTTGGCCCGCTCCTTCAGGCGCGGAAACACGCCGAACCACTTGTCGATGTCGTCCTTGATGCCTTGCGCGTCATTGCGCACGAAGGCGCCCATCTGCAGGTTCTCGACGATCGTCATCCGGGTGAAGACGCCGCGGCCCTCCGGCACCATGGCCAGGCCCTGCTCGACCAGCTTGAAGGACTCTGCGCCCGTGACGGGCTTGCCGAAATAGAGCACCTCGCCGCCGGCGGGCTTGAGCACGCCGGTGATGGCCTTCAGGGTGGACGTCTTTCCGGCGCCGTTGGCTCCGATGAGCGTGACGAGCTCGCCGTCAAGCACTTCGAGATCGATGCCCTTGACGGCCTGGATGCCTCCGTAGGCCACCTTCAGGCCGTTGACCTTGAGCACGGCCTGCGCTGTGGATTGCGTCATGTCGCTGGCTCCTTAGTGCGAGGTACCGAGGTAGGCCTCGATCACCTTGGGATCGCGCTGCACCGCATCGGGCGCGCCCTGGGCGATCAGCTTGCCGTAGTCGAGCACCGAGACCTTGTCACAAAGACCCATCACCAGCTTCACATCGTGCTCGATCAGCAGGATGGTCTTGCCTTCGCCGGAAATCTTCTCGAGCAGCTGGCGCAGCATCACCTTTTCGGTCGCGTTCATGCCGGCGGCGGGCTCGTCCAGCGCCAGCAGCAGCGGGTCGGTGGCAAGTGCCCGGGCGATCTCGAGGCGGCGCTGATCGCCATACGACAGGGTGCGCGCCTGGTAGTTGGCGTACTTGCTGATGCCGACATAGTCCAGCAGCGCCATGGCACGGTCACGGATGCCGGCTTCCTCGCGCTTGAACGAGGGCAGCTTGAGAATGGCACCCCACACACCGCTCTTGCTGCGCACGTGCCGGCCGACCATCACGTTCTCCAGTGCCGTCATGTCGGGAAACAGGCGGATGTTCTGGAAGGTTCGCGCAATGCCCGCCTTGGCCACCTCGTGCACGGCACGCGGCGAATAGGGCTTGCCGCCCAGCATGAAGCTGCCGGAATCGGGCGTGTACAGGCCGGTGATGACATTGAAGAAGGTGGTCTTGCCGGCGCCGTTCGGGCCGATCAGGCCGTAGATATGGCCCTTCTCGACCTCGATACCCACTTCAGACAGCGCCTGCAGGCCGCCGAAGCGCTTGTTCACGCCCTTGACCGAAAGAAGGATCTCGCTCATGCGCGACTCCCGTCCGCCTTGAGTGCCGGCGCAATGCCATGCTCCGGCGCGGGCCACAGGCCCTTGGGTCGATACAGCATGATGATCACCATTGCCAGGCCGAAGATCAGGAAGCGGAACACTTCCGGCTCCAGCAGGTTCTTGATGAAGGTCACCAGGTAGCCATCCGAGCCACCGGACAGGGGCAGGACGATCTTGTCCAGCACGAATTCGCGGAACGGCGGCAGACCGTGACGCAGCACCTCGGGCAGCGCGGCAAGCAACACGGCACCCAGGATCACGCCCGGGATGTGGCCGATCCCGCCGAGCACCACCATGGCCAGCACCACGATCGATTCATTCAGGCTGAACGACTCGGGCGACACGAACTGCTGGAACGCCGAGAACATTGCGCCGGCCACGCCGCCGAAGGTCGCGCCCATCGCAAAGGCCAGCAGCTTGGTGTTGCGCGTGTTAATACCCATGGCCTTGGCGGCAATCTCATCCTCGCGGATGGCCATCCATGCACGCCCGACCCGGGAGTCCTGCAGTCGGATGCAAATCAGGATCGTCAGGATCGTGAGCGCCAGGAACAGGTAGTAGTACATGTAGACGCCGTGAATCCTCATGCCCAGCACCTCGACATAGCCGCCTGAGCCCGCGCCGCCCGCAAACGGCACGCCGAACATCGAGACCGGATCGATCTTGTTGATGCCCTGCGGCCCGTTGGTGATGTTCAGCGGTGCATTGAGGTTGAGCATGAAGATGCGGATGATCTCGCCGAAGCCGAGCGTCACGATGGCCAGGTAGTCGCCGCGCAGCTTCAGCGTGGGCGCACCGAGCAGCACGCCGAATATGGCGGCCAGTCCGGCGCCGAGCGGGATGACCCACCAGATGCTCACATGCAGGCCGCCCGGAAAGGCGGCCGCAATTGCCGGAAACTGCTCCCAGAGGTGCGGACTCGCCAGGAGCGCGTACATGTATGCCCCCAGGGCATAGAAGGCGATGTAGCCCAGATCCAGCAGACCGGCAAAGCCCACCACGATGTTCAGGCCCAGGGCCAGCATCACGTAGAGCAGCGCAAAGTCCAGGATGCGGACCCAGGCCGGCCCGCCTTGACCGACGATCCAGGGGGCCACAAGCAGCGCCGCAGCAATCAGCGCGGCGCCCAGGTAGGCCTGCTGAGGCGAAGCGTTCTTGCCGAACAAGTTGGTCAACAGCATCTGTGCACTCCCGTTCAGGCTCGATCCGCCACACGCTCACCCATGATCCCGGACGGCCGGAACACCAGGACGATGATGAGCACGACGAACGCAAAGATGTCCTGGTAGTGGCTGCCGAGCACGCCCCCCGTCCATGTGCCGATGTAGCCCGCGCCAATGCTTTCGACAAGGCCCAGGATCAGCCCGCCAACCATGGCGCCGTAGATGTTGCCGATACCGCCGAGCACGGCGGCCGTGAAGGCCTTCAGGCCCGGCATGAAACCCATCGAGAAGTGCGCGGTGTAGTAGTTCGCGGCCAGCAGGATGCCTGCGATTGCGGCAAGCGCCGCGCCCAGTGCGAACGTAGCGACAATGACCCGGTTGGAGTCCACGCCCATAAGGCCGGCCACCCGGGGGTTTTCCGCCGTGGCGCGCATGGCACGCCCGAGCTTGGTCTTCTCCACCAGCAGGACCAGACCGAGCATGACCAGCGCCGAAACGATGATGATCGTCAGTTGCGTGGGCGTGATCAGCACCGGACCGAGCTTCATCGGTGCCGCCGGCAGCAGCTGCGGCACCACGTGGAAGTTCCGGCCCCAGACAATCATCGCCACAGTCTGCAGCACGATCGACACGCCGATCGCCGTGATCAGTGGTGCCAGACGCGGCGCATTGCGCAACGGCCTGTAGGCCACGCGCTCGATGAACACATTCAGCAGCATGCAGACCGGGATCGCCGCACCCGCACCGATCAGCATCAATGTCCAGCCAGGCGTGTCCGGCGCGAAGCCGAGAACCAGCTTGATGACCGACAGCGCAGTCAATGCACCGACCATGAGCACATCACCATGCGCAAAGTTGATGAGCTGCAGGATGCCGTAAACCATGGTGTAGCCCAGCGCGATCAGCGCATACACGCTGCCGAGCACCAGACCGTTCACGACCTGCTGAATGAGTACTTCCATATGGCGGAGGCCCCCGGTGTGTTGATTGTGTTGCAAGGCATGCACCGCTGCACATGCCGACGCGGGCGACTGTGCACTGCTGCGCTGCGCCCTTCCGAGCCGCTGCGGCACAGCTCCGCGGGTGCCGGACGGTTCAAGGGTGGCGCATTGTAGGCACAAGGCTCTAGTCCGCCCGCCCGTGCAGGTTCAGTGCTGACCCGCACGGATATCGAAAAAACCCAACACACTAATCGCTGGAATCGATGGAATTGGCTCGCATTGAATGAAACATCAACGGCATCGACTGGCATTCAATGACCTTTTTTTCCTTGATCATTTGATTATTTGATTCATATACAGCCAATAAGTTGAATCAGATGTGTTTTGTCCATGCAACCTAAAATTCGTCCTCGTTCAACGTGAGCACTGCGGTTCATCGGCCAATGAAAGTCATCGTTCTCGGTTCCGGCATCATCGGTGTGGCCACGGCGTGGTTTGCCGCACAACAAGGCCATGAGGTCGTGGTATTCGACCGGCAGGCCGGGCCGGCTCAGGAGACCAGTTTTGCCAACGGCTGCCAGATCTCGGTGAGCTATGCCGAGCCTTGGGCCAGCCCGGGCGCCCTGATCAAGCTCATCAAATGGCTGGGCAAGGAAGACGCTCCGCTGCTGTTCCGCCCGCGGCCCGAACTGGCCCAGTGGCTTTGGGGCCTGCGCTTCTTGCGCGAATGCACCCCAGGCCGGGTACGTCACAACATCCAGAACCTCGTCGGAATGTGCGCCTACAGCCGCGACGTGCTCCAGAGCCTGCGCCGCGAACTTGGCATCGAGTACGACCACCTCGAACGCGGCATCGTCAATTTCTATACCTCGCACGAGGAAGCCGAGGGCGCAGACCAGAATGCAGCGGT
>DASSQC010000450.1:0-2617 GCA_035702705.1 Burkholderiaceae bacterium
TGACCGGCTGGCCGGTGGAGATGCCACCCAGCACGCCACCCGCGTTGTTGCTGGCAAAGCCGGCAGCGCTCATCTCGTCGCCATGCGCGCTGCCGCGCTGCGCCACGCTGGCAAAGCCGGCGCCGATCTCCACGCCCTTGACGGCATTGATGCCCATCATGGCGTAGGCAATGTCGGCATCGAGCCGGTCGTACAGCGGCGCGCCCAACCCCACGGGGACCTGCGTCGCTTCCACATGGATGCGTGCGCCGCAGCTGTCGCCCGCCTTGCGCAGGGCATCCATGTAGGCCTCAAGCTCGGTGACATCCGCCACCGCAGCAAAGAACGGGTTACTGGGTACATGGGCCCAATCCTCGAAGCCGATCTCCAGCTCGCCCACGGCCGACATGCGGCCGCGCACCTGCGTGCCGAACTGCTGGGCCAGCCACTTCTTGGCCACCGCGCCGGCCGCGACCATGGGCGCCGTAAGACGTGCCGAGGAGCGGCCGCCGCCGCGCGGATCCCGGATGCCGTACTTCATCCAGTAGGTGTAGTCGGCATGGCCCGGGCGGAAGGTGTCGAGGATGTTGCCGTAGTCCTTGCTGCGCTGATCGGTGTTGCGGATCAGCAGGCAAATGGGCGCACCGGTGGTCTTGCCTTCGAAGACACCGGAGAGGATCTCCACGCGGTCGTCTTCCTGGCGCTGCGTGACGTGACGCGAGGTGCCGGGCTTGCGGCGATCCAGATCGGGCTGGATGTCCGACTCGGTGAGCGCAAGCCCCGGCGGACAGCCGTCGATCACGCAGCCAATGGCCGGGCCATGCGATTCGCCGAAATTGGTGACTGCAAAGAGCTTGCCGAAGGTGCTGCCTGACATGGGACCCTGTTCTCCTCGCCGGGCATTATGCCGGCCGAGCCATCAGCCGAGTCTTCAGCCCAGGCTCTTCCACGCCAGCCACAGTGCGACCGCGATCAGCGCGAGCGCCATCGCGCGGTTGAACATCACCAGACGCCGTCCGGTGGCCAGCCAGTCGCGCAACTGTGCGCCCACCCATGCCCAGACAAGATTCGTGATCAGGCCGTTGAACGCGAAGCCGGCCAGCACGGCGCTGTGCCATGCCAGCGAACTGTGCGGCGTCTGCGCCATTGCGGTGATGGCCAGCATCCAGATCTTCGCGTTCAGCAGACAGTTGAGCAGACCTGCACCCACGCCGATGTCGGCGTGCGCCTCCTTCTGCACCAGCGTCCGCGTGTTGGCGATCTTCCAGGCCAGCCAGATCATGTAGGCGGTGCCGGCCACCAGCAGGCCGATGCGCAGCAGCGGATAGCTGCTCAGCACCGCCGCCAGCCCCGCCGCTGCCACCGCATAGGCTGCCGCAAAACCCAACGTCACGCCGACGATGAAGGGCAACGCGCCGCGCACGCCGTAGTTCACGCCCAGCACGGTGGAGACCGCCGTGTTGGCACCGGGCGTGATGGTGCCCGCCGCCAGAAAGGCAAAGACCGCCAGCCAGTCTGCGAGCATCCGGGGACTTACTTCCAGTCGCCGCGCAGCGCAAGCGTGGCTTCGCGCAGGCCGTCCGGGCTGACGGCCTCAGGCGGCACCGGCAGGCCGACCGCGATTCCCACCTTGGTGTTGAAGCCGCGACGCAGCGGTGCGCTCATGGCCGGGCCGTCCTTGCGCGAGAAGAAGCTGCCCCAGAAACCGCGCAGCGCGATCGGCACCACCGGCACCGGGTCGCGCTCCAGGATCTTCATCACCCCGCCCTTGAACGGCCCCATCTCGCCGTCGTGCGTAATGGCCCCCTCGGGGAAGATCAGCACCAGCTCGCCATCGCGAAGTTCACGACTCACTTCGTCGAAGGCGCGCTGGTAGACAGCAGGATCTTCCTTGGCCGAACAGATCGGAATCGCCTTGGCGGTGCGGAAGAACCAGGAGAGGAATGGGATGCGGAAGATGTTGCGGTCCATCACGAAGCGGATCGGCCGCGGGCTGATCGCCATGAGCACCACCGCATCCACAAAACTCACGTGGTTGGCAGTGAGCAGGGCCGCGCCTGTGGCGGGGATACGATCCGTGTCTTCCTTCTTCACGCGGTAGATCGTGTGCACCAGGATCCAGGCGATGAAGCGCAGCAGGAACTCCGGCACCAGCAGGAAGATGTAGGCCGCCACCAACGCATTGAGCAGGCCGGTCACCAGAAACAGCTGCGGAATCGTGAATCCGAGCTTGCCCAGCAGCACGGCACCCATTCCGGCGCTGACCACCATGAACAGGGCATTCAGGATGTTGTTGGCCGCGATGATGCGTGAGCGGTGCGTGGCCTCGCCGCGCGTCTGGATCAGCGCGTACAGCGGAACCGAATAGAAGCCGGCAAACATCGACAGCAGGAACAGATCGATGATCACGCGCCAGTGCGCCGAATTCGCCAGGAAGGCACCCACACCCACCTGCCCGACCGGCGCCAGACCGCGGCTGGCGAAGTAGAGGTCGATCGCGAATACGCTCATCCCGATCGAGCCGAAGGGTACGAGGCCGATCTCCACCATGCGGCCCGAAAGACGCTCGCACAGCACGCTGCCCACGCCGATACCGATCGAGAACACCGCCAGCAGCAGCGTCACCACGCCTTCGTTG
>DASSQC010000451.1:0-2601 GCA_035702705.1 Burkholderiaceae bacterium
GGATAGCCGCCGTGGATGGCGGTATCCGGGTCCTCGGGGCCGTAGAGGTTGTTGTGGTGCAGCCGGTGCGTGACCCGGTAGGTGCACATGGAAATGCCACCGAGCACACCGGCCAGCCGTCCGAAGAAGTCGTTCAGGCCGCGCTGCTCGAACAGCCGGTAGTGCGTGGCCTCGTGCGCCAGGACAAACAGGGCATGCTGCTGGACGCCGTTGACGACGATGGCCAGCCCGATCAGCGCCCAGTGCCCGCTGAACACCGCGGCCATCGACACGGCCAGGATCGGCCCGAAGACCCGCAGCACGGCCAGCCCGCCCTGCGTGGCGGACAGTGCCGTGAAGGCCTTGAGCTCATCGGCGCTCAGAACGCGGCGGGCCGGGGTGCGCGACGAGCCAGCGGGCCCGGGATCCGTGCCTGACGCACTCGGGGCCGCCAGGCGCTCATCGTCGCGGAACTCCTCGCCCTGGGGCGGTGTGGCCGAGGTGCTCATGCGCAGTCTCCCGGTGGATGGCTGGCCACAGGCAACGGGGCGGCCAGAGCCCGTCCATCACCCAAAGACGAACCGATCAGAAGCGCTCGGGGTCGCGCGGCCGGGCGGCCGGCGCGGCCACCAGCGAGGTGACGGTCTGGTACCAGGGCTTCACATAGGCCACGAGCACGCCGTTCTTGACGGCCGGGTCCTTGGCAGCGAAGTCCATGGCGTCCTCTTCCGTGACCCCCTCGGCACAGATCATGAGGCCGCCGGAATGGTCCATGAAGTGGCCGCCCTCGAGCAGCAGCCCCTTGTTGAGCCACTTGGCCCAGTGGGCCAGATGCTCGACATGGAAGCGTTGGCTGCGCAGGGGTTGACCAGCTTGCCATTGGGGTCCGGCGCGGAGGATGACGACGTGCTTGAGTGACATGCCCTCGATATGGGTTCAGATCAGCTTGACCAGCTGCTTGCCGAAGTTGGCGCCCTTGAGCAGGCCCATGAAGGCCTCGGGCGCACTGGCCAGACCCTGGGAGACGGTCTCGCGATACTTCAGCTTACCCGTCGCCACCAGGGTGCCCAGCTCCTTGAGCGCCTCGGGCCACTTCTCCATGTGTTCGCTGACGATAAAGCCCTGCATCTTCAGGCGACTCACCAGAATGAGTGCCGGGTTGGCCATCGGCAGGGGCTCGCCGTTGTAGCCGGCGATCATGCCGCACACCGCAATCCGGCCGAAGGCATTCATGCGCAGCATCACGGTGTCCATGATCCAGCCGCCCACGTTTTCGAAATAGCAGTCGACGCCATTGGGCGCGGCTTCCTTGAGCGCCTTGTTCAGCGCCTTGCCGTCGCTGTGGGTCTTGTAGTCGATGCAGGCATCGAAGCCGAGTTCCTCGACCACATAGCGGCACTTGTCCGGGCCGCCGGCAATGCCCACGGCACGACAGCCGCGCGCCTTGGCGAGCTGCCCCACGGCACCGCCCACCGCGCCAGAGGCCGCAGACACCACCACGGTTTCACCCGGCTTGGGTTCGCAGATTTGCGTCAGGCCGTACCAGCCGGTCACGCCGGGCATGCCCACGGCGCCCAGGTAGGCACTGAGCGGAATGTGGGTGGTATCCACCTTCTGCAGCACGCCGCGCTGGCTGGCATCGACCACGGCGTACTCCGCCCAGCCGCCCATGCCCACGACCTTGTCGCCGACCTTGAAGTGGGGGTTGCGGCTCTCGACCACCTCGCCCACCGTGCCGCCGATCATGGTTTCATTCAGCGGCTGCGGCTGGGCGTAGCTGCGGCCCTCGTTCATGCGGCCGCGCATGTAGGGGTCGAGGCTCAGATAGTGGTGGCGTACGAGCACCTGGCCATCGGCCAGATCGGGGGCCGTCACGCTTTCGAGCCGGAAGTTGTCGGGCGTCACCGGGCCGGTGGGGCGCGATGCGAGGACGATGCGCTTGTAGGTGGTGCTCATGGTCAGTCTCCTTTGAGAATGGTGGTGGGCGCCATGCCCAATTTGGCAGCGGCTTCCCAGGACTTGAGGAACTTGAAGGTGCCGCTGGCCTTGGCACCGACCTGCCCTTCGCTGTCAATCAGTTCGCCTTCACAGAAGGCCATGCTCGTGCGCGGGTGAAAACAGGTGCCGCGTGCCGTGAGCCGCGGCCCCTTGGCACCGCGCACAAAGGTGGTCTTCATCTCCACCGTGACATTGCCGCCCTGCTGCGAGGCCTGCACCGAGCGCCCCGCCATCGCCATGGCCACATCCAGCATGGTCATCACCACGCCGCCATGCACCACGCCCCAGCTGTTGGTGTGGCGGCGGCCCACGTCGAGATAGCACTCGGCGCGCCCGCCCTCGACCGGGCCGTAGTCCAGGCCAAGGTCGTCATGGAAGGGGATTTCGATGCCGCGGGCAGCCAGCGACTTGCTCATACTGCACTCACCCCGCCATCCACGGCCAGCACCTGCCCGGTGATGTGTTGGCCTGCGTTGCTGGCAAACAGGAGCGCGGCGCCCTTCAGGTCCTCCGGCCCGCCGATGCGCTGCAGCGGCGTACCCATCGCAAGCCGGCCTTCGCCCATGGCGGCGAGCACGCCCTTGGTCATCTTGCTCGGGAAGAAGCCGGGGGCCAGCGCATTGA
>DASSQC010000452.1:0-4380 GCA_035702705.1 Burkholderiaceae bacterium
CATCTTGGCGCTGCGTTGCGGCGCTGCGGCGGCGGGCGCTTCGGGTGCGGATGCCGCCGTGAGCGGGGCAGGCGCGGTGGTCTGGGAGGCGGGTGCCGTGTCGGCCGGGGCACCCGCGGGTGCGCTGGGGCTGGCGGGTGCAGCGGCCGGTGCCGAGGCAGGCGTGACCGGGGCGGTGGGCACATTCAGATCGCCGGCCGCCTGCCGCAGGGCGGCTTCGTCCTGCACACGCGGCGTCACGGCCACCACCAGCACGCCCACCATCAAGGTGGCGGCCAGGGCATTGCCCCACACCGGCAGCTTGGGCCAGCGCAGCCAGCGCACCTTGCCGGCAGCGGTGTGCAGCGGCGCGGCACTGGCCTGCTGCGCCGGGGCCACTTCGCGCAGCTGCCGCGCGGCCACGGCCAGCACGGTGCGGCGCACGCGCGGGTCGGGTTGCGCGTCAGCCGGGCCATGGGCGGGCTGGCCCGCTTCAGCCGCCTCGTCGGCCAGCGCGGTGGTGGCGGCGCGGTAGTGCGCCAGCACGCGGTCTGCGTCGTCGTCGAACAGGGGCGTGCGGCTCATGCGGCGCCTCCTTCAGCCAGCCGTGCGGCGGCGCCAAAGCCGTGCTGCTTCATGGTGTCCTTGAGCCGGTTCATGGCGTAGCGCAGGCGGCTCTTGGCGGTCTCGAAGCCCACACCGGTGTGCAGGGCGATGTCTTCCACGCTCAGCCCGCCTTCGGCATGCAGCAGAAAGGCCTCGCGCTGCGCGGCCGGCAGGGCCTCCACCGCATCGAGAAAGGCGCGCGCCTGCTGGCGCGACAGCGCCTGCGACTCGGGCTGCGCGGCGGTGTCGGCCTTGAGCTGGTCGGCCAGTGCCAGGCCCTCGTCGTCGTCACCGGTGTCGTCAAAGGACACATCGGGCCGCCGGGCGCGAAAGTGATCCAGCACGCGGTTGCGCGCAATGGTCAGCAGCCAGGTGGTGAAGGCCGCGTTGGCCTGGGGCGTATAGGTCTGGGCGGCGCGCACCACGGCCAGCCAGGTGTCCTGCAGCAGGTCGTCGGCCACGGCGGCATCCTGCACCTGGCGCAGGATGAAGCGGTACACGGTGCGCTCGTGCCGGTCGTAGAGCCGGGCAAAGGCTTCGGCATCGCCCGCCACATAGGCAGCAATCAGCTCGGCGTCGCTGCCCGCCGAGGTGCCGGGTGGCGTTGCGCGAGCGGCGCCGGGTTCGGCTGTGGCATCGGAGTGCTGGGCGAGCGCCAGCCGCGGCCGTGCCCGACTGGCGGCAGGGTCGCCAATGCGCTGGCCGGCGGGGTCGTCGAGGGGCCCGGAGCTCATGAGCCCCATTATGCGGTGGCTGAATGCTGCATTCACCTGCATTGAACGGCGCCCGATGGGGTTCGGGGTTAAGCCTTGCCCTGCCGGCGCGTTACGCTTGCCCAATGCGCATCGCCCTGATTGCCCATGACAAGAAGAAGGACGCCATGGTGGCCCTGGCGCAGGAGTTCGCCGCCGGTCTGGCGCAGCACACGCTCATGGCCACCGGCACCACCGGCGGCCGCCTGCAGCGCGAGGCCGGCCTGAGCGTGGAGTGCCTGCTCTCCGGCCCGCTGGGTGGCGACCTGCAGATCGGCGCGCGGCTGGCCATGGGCGAGGTGGATGCCGTGATCTTCCTGCGCGACCCCATGACCCCGCAGCCGCACGAGCCGGACATCAACGCCCTGGTGCGCGCCTGCGACGTGCATGACGTGCCCTGCGCCACCAACCCGGCGGCGGCGCGGCTGCTGCTGGGCGGGCTGCTTGCAACCCGCACCTGAACGCCTGCTCATTCACTGAAGGACAACCATGAAGCTGATCCAGACCTTGATCTGCGTGGCATCCCTGCTGGCAGTACTGGCACCGCAGTCGGCCGGCGCCCAGGAACGCGCGCCGGATCGCGTTCGCTTTGCCACCAACTGGAAGGCCCAGGCCGCACACGGCGGCTTCTATCAGGCGGTGGCCGACGGCACCTACAAGCGCCTGGGGCTGGACGTGGAGATCCTGCAGGGCGGGCCGCAGGTGAACAACCGGCCGCTGCTGCCCGCCGGGCGCATCGAGTTCCTGATGACCGGCAATCTGCTGCACAGCTTCGACAACGTGAAGAACAAGGTGCCCACGGTGGTGGTGGCCGCCACCTTCCAGAAGGATCCGCAGGCGATCTTTGCGCACCCGAATGCCGGCTACAGCAGCTTCAAGGACCTCACGCGCGCGCCGGTGGCCTTCATCGCCAAGGACGCGCAGTTCAGCTTCTGGCAGTGGATGAAGGCCGAGCACGGTTTCCGCGACGAGGCGCTGCGGCCCTACACCTTCAACCTCGGCCCCTTCCTGGCCAACAAGCAGAGCATCCAGCAGGGCTACAGCATCGAGGAGCCCCTGGCCGTGAAGAAGCAGGCGGGCTTCGATCCGCTGGTCTTCCTGCTCGCCGACCAGGGCTACAACACCTACAGCACCACGATCGAAACGCGCACCGAGCTCGTGCAGAAGAACCCGGAGCTGGTGCGCAAGTTCGTCGAAGGGTCCATCATCGGCTGGAACAACTACCTCTATGGCGACCGCAAGGCGGCGCATGCACTGATCCGACAGGCCAACCCGGACGCCACCGACGAGCAGCTTGAAGGCAGCGTGGCGCTGATGAAGAAGTACGGCGTGGTCGATTCGGGCGATGCACTGACTCGGGGCATCGGCGCCATCGATGAGAAGCGCATTGCCGACTTCTACGCCAAGATGGTCAAGGCCGGGCTCTACAAGGCCGGCGAGGTGGATCTGAGCAAGGTGGCCACCACGCAGTTCGTCAACAAGGGCGTGGGGCTGGATGTGAAGAAGCGCCTGGGCGGCAAGTAGGGCTCGCCGCCACGCAGGAATCCATTGTTTTCGGACAAGAAAAAGCGGAAAGTCGGATATCGACTTTCCGCCTGTCCGGTAAGTGTTTCAGGGCGGTTTGGCCGTCTGAAACGCCTGGTATCGATCGAAATCGGCCAGACTTAGTGCTTGTGCGCCGGTGCAGTGCGCCGCGCGCCGAAGGCCTCGACCACGAAGTCCACCTTCACCTCGCCGGCTTTCTCAAACACGAGCGTGGCCGGGATCTTCGTGCCCGGCTTCAGCGGCGCCTTCAGGTCGATGAACATCACATGGAAGCTGCCGGGCTTGAGTTCGGTGCTGCCGCCGGCCGCCACGGGGATCTTCGGCACGGCGCGCATGCGGGCCACGCCGCCGTCCATGACGTGCGTATGCAGCTCGACCGTCTTGGAGACATCGGCCTTGATGGCCACCAGCGCATCATCGGTCTTGCCGGTGTTCTTCAGGGTCATGAAGCCGCCGCCTACCGCGGCAGTGGGCGGCGTCTCGCGCGACCAGGCATCACTGACTTCAATGGCGCCGAGCTTGGCACTTTGGGCAAAAGCTGCGGCAGAGAGGGTGAGCGCAGCCAGCGCGAGCGAGAGGCGGAGGGTGACGGCCATGATCAATCCTTGAACACAGGCAGAGTTGAAGTGCAGCGCGATGGGCTGCCGAAGACGCGAAAGTTTAGGCGGCCAGCAGCAGGGTCGGGCTGGCCGCGTCTGCCTCAGTGCGGCGCACAAGCTGCCCACGCTCGACCAGTTCCTGGATCACGTCGCGCAGCAGGCCCTCGGTGTCACCACCGGCCCAGCGCTGCGCCACCGCGCGGTAGAAGTGCGCCGGCGCGAGCAGCTGCACCAGCGCCTCCTCGCGCATGCGCTGCTCGGCCATCATGCGGTACATCACCAGCGCCTTGACCGCATAGCGGGCATGCTTGCTGGGCGCACGCACGAAGCCTTCCAGGCGAACGCGGGCGCGCGCGATCGCGGCCGGTGCATCATGGAACAGCCGCCCGTGGCCGGGCAGCACGCACTCGACATCCAGGGCCTCGATCACATCCAGCGTGCCGGCCACCTCATCAAAAGCCTGCTCGCCTTCCAGTTCCGGAAACACCACGCCAAAGCCGTTCTCCCACAGCGCATCGGCGGAGATCAGCAGCTTGTGCTCGCGCTGATACAGCACCACCGAATGCGGATCGTGGCCGGGTGCTGCCAGCACCTTCCAGGACAGCGGGCCGAGCTGGAGGGTTTCGCCAGGCGCGAGCACGCGGTGCACCGCAAAGCGTGGGCAGTCCTGCGCGGTGGCGCGATAGGAGAGCGCAGACTCGTTCCAGTCGCGCGCCGCCTGCGCCTCACCCGGCGGCACGGCCACCTGCGCCTTGGGCCAGGCGGCGAGCAGCGCGGCATTGCCGCCGCAGTGGTCCGAGTGGAGATGGGTGTTGAAGATGCGGGTCAACGGGCCGGCGGACAGGCTCTCCAGCGCACCCTGCACCAGCAGCACGGTCTGCGCGGCGTGGCTGCAGTAG
>DASSQC010000453.1:0-3922 GCA_035702705.1 Burkholderiaceae bacterium
CTGGCACAACGTGGGCGCCACGCCCGAGGCCCGCAAGGAGCTCGCCAAGCGCCTGTTCGCGATCGAGCGCGATGCGCTGCGCGAGGCCATCGCCTCGGCGCCGGAGATCCTGTTCATCGCCGGCTCGGGCAACGAGGACAACAGCGCCGACTTTGTCGAGTACATCCCGGCCGGCTTCGAGCTGCCCAACCTGATCACGGTGGGCGCCGTCGACAAGGCCGGCGAGGAGACCAGCTTCTCCACCTTCGGCAAGACCGTGGTGGTGCACGCCAATGGCTTCGAGGTGGACAGCTTCCTGCCCGGCGGCGATCGCGTGAAGTTCAGCGGCACCAGCATGGCCAGCCCGCAGGTGGCCAACCTGGCCGCCAAGCTGATCGCGCTCAAGCCGGAGCTGACGGTGGCGCAGGTCAAGGACGCCATCCTCAAGGGCGCCGAGCGGCGCGGCAAGGTGAATCTGGTCAACCCGCGCCGCAGCGCCGAGTTGGTCGGGATCGCGCTCTAGGTGGGCAACGCCGCGCCCGGCCATCGGGCGCCGGGCCGCACCGCAGCGCTGCGCATGGCATTCGGGCCGAGGTCACCCTCGGCCCGAATCCTGTGTTTCACGTGAAACAGTGCGCCGCCCGGCGCACGCCCGCCGGCCTCAGCGCATGGCCTGGAGGGTGGCCACACCGATCAGCACCACACCGAACAGCATGACGGCGTAGACATACCAGGGCGTGCCCTTGGCCTTGCGCTTCTTTCGCACCGGCAAGGACTGCGTGCGCGACATCGGCGCCACCTGCGGCTTGGGCACCGCACCTGTGGTGGCAAAGGCACCCACGGTCGTCGGGCCGACGGTTTCGAGCGGGTCGCGCTCGTTGCTCTTGGCCTCGATCATTTCCACATTGGGGTCGCCCTCGGCCATCAGCCGCGCCGCCTGGGTGCGGATGGTTTCCTGCTGCTTGGCCATGTCGATGACCTGCGTGGCCGCCGGATTGAGCTCCACCGGCGCCGGCGCAGGGCTCTCCTTGCCATGCATGAGCGCATTGAGCTGCTCCTGCGCGGGCGACATGGGCAGCGTGGTCTGCTTGACCATCCGGTCGAACTGGCCCGGCGGAATCGTGGTGGGGCCCTCCACGCCTTCGCTGGGCATGCGGATGATGGTGACCGGATCGTCCGCCGTCTGCTGCAGGAACTGCTGGCGCACGTCGTCCTCGATCTCGACCGTCGGCACCTCGGCGGTGGGCGACATGATGCGCTCGCTGATCAGGCCGAGCTCGCCCAGACGGCGGATGGCCATGAACACGCGCGGCATGGACAGGCTGGGCATCTTCTCGATCAATGCGGCCACATCCGCCCGGCCATCGATCATCAGCAGCACCACGCGCTCGCTCTGCGTCAGGCGGTTGGACTTGTTGTAGATCTCCGAGATGCCCGCATCGGTGCGCTCCAACAAGGTGTCGAACTGCATGAAAGGCCTTCCTTACCTTTTGTGTCGCATCGGTCTGTGCCGCGCGCCTTGCTTTAGTCACAACTCGTCATAGCACAAGGCCGCGTGCGGCGTCCGAATGCTGTGCAGAATGGTCAACAATTGTGCACGCAAAACCCGCCCGCGCCTATAGAAAACCATCGCAGCGTCGCAGGCGCACCGCACCTCAGTCATCAGGCTGGGTGACCCGCCCCGCGCTCAGCGCAGGTAGGCGTCCCAGGTGGTGCGCAGGATCAACACACCCACGACGATGATGAACATCCAGCGCACAAAGCCGCTGCCTTTGGCGATCGCCATGCGGCTGCCGATTTGCGAACCGGTCAGGTTGCAGACCGCCATCATCAGGCCCACCAGCCAGATCACGTGCCCGCCCGGCAGGAACAGGGCCAGCGCACCCAGGTTGCAGGCCACATTGATGACCTTGGCGGAGGCCGAGGCGCGCAGGAAGTCGTAACCCAGCACCCGCACGAAGGCAAACACCAGGAAGCTGCCCGTGCCCGGCCCGAAGAAGCCGTCATAGGCCCCGAGCAGCGCACCGAGCACCACCGCCCACAGGATCTGCCCGCGCGCACTGTGGCGCGGCGCATGGGTGCTGCCCAAGTCATGCTTGAACAGGGTGTAGATCCACACCGCGCCCAACACCCAGGGCAGCAGTTTGCGCAGGAACTCGCTGGGCAGCACGGTCACGCCCCAGGCGCCCACAAAGCTGAACACCAGCGCCGCCGCCGCGCCCGCCAGGGCCGGCCGCCATTGCATGGGCACGCTGCGCGCATAGCGCAGGGCCGCCCAGGCCGTGCCCCAGATGCCTGCCAGCTTGTTGGTGCCAAACAGCGTGGCCGCCGGCGCATTGGGCAGCACGGAAAACAGCGCCGGCACCTGCACCAGACCGCCGCCGCCGACCACCGCATCAATGAACCCGGCGCCGAAGGCCGCCACCGCCAGCAGTGCGATCTGCCACAGCTCCAAATTGCCCAATGCCCTGCCCTCGCCTTGATGAATGTGCTCTGCGGACCATCGTGCCGCTCGCGCTGGGCAGTTTCAGCAACAGGCCACCGCGGCGCGCACGCCCATTCTGCATGGCGCGGCCCGGCGATCAGGCCGCCGCGCGCGGCAAGCCAGCGCGGGCTACGCTTGCAGCCCCTCGTCGTCGCGCCACCATCCGCCCATGCAGCTGCGCATTGCCCGACCCGTCAGCCAGCTTGCACGCAGCGAGCGCATGATCCGCGACGGCCTGGGCTGGTCGGTGCTCAGCCGCTTCGATCAACACGACGGCTTTTCCGGGGTGATGCTCGGCGACCCCGCCCTGCCCTGGCACCTGGAACTGACGGTGTGCCACACGCACCCGGTCAAGCCGCAGCCCACCGCCGAGGATCTGCTGGTGCTCTACCTGGAAAGCGCCGCCGCGTTCGAGACCCGCTGCACGCGCATGCTGGCGGCCGGCTTTGTGGCCAGCACGACGCTCAACCCCTGGTGGCACAGCCACGGCCGCAGCTTTGCCGACGCCGACGGCTACCAATTCGTGCTCTGCAAGGGCTTGTGGGCGCCCGGGCATCCGCCGACCTGAACCCCTGGGCAGTCCGCGGCATGACATGCAAAGCCGCACCTGAAACCGCGCATCGAGCCGAAAGCCGCACCCGACCAGCGAGAACGCGGCTTGCAGGGCGCGTCCGATTTTCAACATCCAGTGAAAAAGCGCGGCGATTCGGCCGCGCTTTTCAATGATTGTTTGAAAATCCGCCCGCCGAAGCGCAGGCGCTCAGGACTCAGTCATCGAACAGGGCCAGCGCCACGGAGTGGTCCGCGTTCAGGGGCTGGAAGGCGCGGATGCGGGTCTTGGCCGTGAACTCGGCCGGCAGGCGCGTGCCCGTGAGCGCATTGCGCACCGCCTCCAGCCGCTCCAGGCTCAGCGAGGGGCTGGCGATCACGGCGTAGACCGGGATCACATCGGTCTTGAAGAACACCTGCGCACCGGCAGCGGTCAGCGCACGCAGGGTGTTTTCATCCCGCGTGGCCACCACATCGGTGAAGCCGTTCTGGATGAAATAGGGCAGCGCGTCCGCGTCCTTGGCGTCGCGCAGCTCGCGCACCTGGCGCACCACGCCGCGGCTCTTGAGCACGTTGGTGGTCACGTCCAGATTGAAGGTGCCGCTGGTGGCCACGCGCAGGCCCTTGAGGTCGCTCGGGCTCTTGACGTTCACACCCTTGCGCGCCGCCATCTGCACGGTGTTGCCGCTGGTGTCCGAGGACAGCGCGACGATGCGCCAGCCGAACTCGTTCTGCGCGCGCCAGGCATCGCTGGTGAGCAGCAGCAGCAGGTCCACCTTGCCACTTTCGATCACGCCCTTGGCATTGGTGGGCGACACGGTGCTCACGACCACGGGCGCGCCCAGGCGGCGGGCCAGCGCATCGGTCACCGGTGCAAAGTTCTCGGCCACGCCCACCAGCCCGGCGGTG
>DASSQC010000454.1:0-3000 GCA_035702705.1 Burkholderiaceae bacterium
CAAGATCCTGACCAGCTGCCCAAGCTGCCTGCAGGGCCTCTCTCGCTACGGCAACGACCTGAACAACGGCCTGCTGGAGGCGGACTACATCGTGGTCGAGATCGCCAAGCATGTGCTTGGCGAGCAGTGGATGCCGGAGTACGTGAAGCGCGCCAACGATGGCGGGATCGAGCGCGTGCTGGTGTGAGCGCGGCAGGCGCGCAGGGCGCCTTCCGCCCAGCGCCGATTCTTGATTCATTCGTTTTCGGACCTATTTTCACATAGATTGGAAACCCGCCTTATCGCGCAGCAGACAAGCGACAAGGCGGTTCATTGATCCTTCTGAACAATCAATTTCGGCCAGCTTTGATGCTCGCACCCAGCACCACCTCCCTTGCCGACCTGCACGGCGCACTGAAGCGTCAGGGCTTCGCCGTGCTGTCGGCCGACGCGCTGCAGGCCGGCGTGCAGGCTGCGCTCGCTGGCCTGACGCCGTTCTGGGACGACCTGCCGCCCGACACGCACCTCAAGGACGGGGGGCGCTACCGCTTCCGCCGCCACGGGTCCTTTGTGTTGACGCCACAGCAGGTCACGGCCGTGCCGCACCGCGCACACTGGCAGCCGGTGGAATACAACGCGCTGCACGGCGGCATCGAACGCTGGTTCGAGCCGTTGGCCGATGCGATGGTGGCTGACAACGCGTTCCAGGCGCTGCTGAAGTTCCTGGCCAGCGTGGCCGATGCATTGCGCAGCCCGCAGCCCTGGTCGGCTGAAGTGCACCCCTTTCGCATTACCACGGCCGACGGCATCGGCCGCCCGACGCCGGAAGGTGCACACCGCGATGGCGTGGACCTCGTGGCCGTGCTGCTGGTGGGCCGCCATCACATCAAGGGCGGCGAGACCCGCGTGTTCGAGGCCGATGGCCCCGCCGGCCAGCGCTTCACCCTCACCGAGCCCTGGAGTGCCCTGCTGCTTGATGACGCGCGCGTCATCCACGAGAGCACCCCGATCCAACCGCTGCGCCCCGAGGGCGGCTGGCGTGACACCCTCGTCATCACCTTGCGGGCCGGCGGCTTCCAGGGGCCCAGGCCATGAACCCGTCCGCCGCAGCGCGCGCACCCAGCCTGTTCATCAGCCACGGTGCACCGACCCTGGCCATCGAGCCCGGGATCATCGGCCCGAAGCTGGCCGCCCTGGGCGAGTCCCTGCAGGACGTGCGTGCCTGGGTGATCGTCTCGCCGCATTGGATGACGCGTGGTCTGCAGGTCATGGCGGCCGAGCAACCCGCCACCGTGCACGACTTCGGCGGCTTTCCGGCCGTGCTCTACACCCTGCAGTACCCGGCCCCCGGCAGCGCCGGGCTGGCGCAGCGGGTGCTGACGCTGCTGCAAGCTGCAGGCCTGCCTGCCACGGCCCATCCGCAGCAGGGCCGCGACCACGGCGCCTGGGTGCCCATGCGCTACCTGCGGCCGCAGGCCGATCAGCCCGTGCTGCAGGTGAGCCTGCCGCATGACGCCACGCCCGCCAGCGCCTACGCCCTGGGCCGTGCGCTGGAGCCGCTGCGCGATGAGGGCGTGGCCGTGCTCGGCTCGGGCAGCCTGACGCACAACCTGGCCGAGTGGCGTGGCGATGCGGCTCCTGCGGCCTACGCCAGCGCCTTTGCGCAGTGGGCAGAGGCCGTGCTGGCCGCGGGCGACGAAGCCGCCCTGCTGGACTACCGCAACCGGGCCCCGCACGCCGTGCGCGCCCATCCGACCGACGAGCATCTGCTGCCGCTCATGGTGGCCGCCGGCGCAGCGGGCGTGCAGTTCACCGATGCGGCACAGCGCGCCGTGCAGCGCATTGACGGCGGCATCCAGGACGGCGTGCTGAGCATGGACGCCTACCGCTTCGGCTGAGCCCTGGGGTTCCCGGTGTCGGCGCTGTCGCGTGCGGCGATCAGCTCGCGCAGCAGCGGATGCGGAAACCGCCGGCCCTGCGTGATGGCATAGAAGCGCTCCTCGATCTCCGGAATCTGGCAGCGCTCCACCAGCACCCGTGAGCGCAGCTCGTCACGCACCACCACGGGCGGCACCAGGGTCACACCCGGCGACTCCCGCGCCAGCAGACGCAGCATGGCCATGTCATCGACCTCGGCGACGATGACCGGCCGGATCTGCGCACGGGCCATCAGGGCATCGAAGTCCTGCCGCATGGCGCTGTTGTGGCTGGGCAGGACGATCGGTACCTCGCGCAGATCCTCCGGGAAGCGGAAGCGCTGCCCGCGCCCCGGCGGGCGGCCCACGAGGCTCGCGGGCTGGCGCTCGAGCAGGTGGTTGGTCCATGAGCTGCCGGCATCGCGCGCCACCGGCTGGTTGGACAGCACCACATCGATCGTGTGCGCCTTCAACTGCGCCAGCAGCTCGCGCAGGCTGCCGGACTGGATCACGACCTCCACATCGCTGCGACCGAGGATCGGCTTGATGAGCCCAAGCTGGAAGTTGCGCGACAAGGTGGCCACCGTGCCGATGCGCAGCACCTGGCGCCGCTGCCCATGCCCCTTGAGCAGGCTGACCAGCTCCTCGCCGGAACGAAAGATCGTGTCCGCGTAGTCCAGCGCAATCCGCCCGGCCTCGGTCAGGTGCAGCCCGCGGCCGCGCCGCTCGAACAGTGCGTGTCCCAGGCGCTCCTCGAGCTGGCGCAACTGGATGGACAGCGCCGACTGCGAGACATGCATGCGCTGCGCAGCACGCGTCAGGCTGCGCTCGTGCGCAATGGCCCAGAAATACTGCAGATGGTGATAGTTCAAGGCAGCCATGCCGCGCTCCGTTTGATCAAACAGAACGATTGTGTTCATTCATTGAACTGGATGCAAGATTCATGCACCCCTAGGATGCGCAGCCAGAACATCAAGCCGCTTTCAGGGGAACACCATGCCGGGCATCGACCTGCTTCTGACCAACCTGCTCCAGCCCATCGTGCTGGCCTTCCTGATCGGCGCGGTGGCCGGCTTCGTGAAGAGCGAGCTTGAACTGCCCGAGG
>DASSQC010000455.1:0-2795 GCA_035702705.1 Burkholderiaceae bacterium
GTGCCGACCGTGGCGCAGAACCGCGCGCCGCCCGCGAACCCCGCGGTGAGTCCCGTGCTTATGGCCAGATGCCCGGCTTTGGCGATGCCCGTCGCCCGGCCCGCCCGGCCACCGGCGAGGGGCGCGGTGCCCGCCAGGGTCACCGCGGCTTCAATGACGCGGGTGCGTTTGCCCGATTCAGCAAGGGCGGTTGAGACCGCGCCGGGTGCGCCCTGCGCCCCGGCTGATTTCAACGCGCACTGACCAGAAAGCCCCGCCTGTGCGGGGCTTTTTTCTGGACGGAGGGGGCGCGATCAGCTGCCTGCGCCTGCGCTCGCACGGCCCGGCGCGATGCTCTTGGACTCGACCCAGAGCGCATAGTCCGGGTGGGCGGCGCACACGGGCACGGCGATGATCTGCGGCAGCTCGTAGGGGTGATCCGCCTTGAGCACGGTGGCGAGGGCGTCGTAGCAGGCTTCGGTGGTCTTGAAGGCGATCCGCCACTCGGCCGTCTGCTGCATGTCGCCCGCCCAGAGGTACAGGCTCTCGATCCGGCTGATCTGCGCGCAGGCCGCCAGCTGCGCGCGGATCACGGTCTGCGCCAGGCGCTTGGCATCGGCCTCCTCGGCCACGGTGGTGTAGACGATCAGCACGACAGGTCTCCTTGGCTGAAAATGATGCTATTCAGTGGCTGAAAATACCCTGAAAACCGAGTTTTCCAGTGTTCAGCGTGCTGAAGAAGCGCATGGATAAAGCGAGAATCGGCACATCCCAGTGGGCGGTGCTTTTCGTCTGAATTCAAGCGATTTGCATGGCCGAAAGGGTTGGATACCTGAGCATTCCGCGGCCCCGCTCGCCCGAGTAGCCGACCGGGCACGCGGCAGGCCGGCGTGAGCCGCAGCTTCAACGATGCACCGGCGCCGCCGCCGCGCCTGCTCAAGCCGCGCGCTTGACCAAGCGCTGCACCAGCGTCACTCCCACCAGCACCACGGCACCGGCCACGATGCCGGCAGTGGCATCGGCCAGGCTGCTGACCAGCACCTGCATGAAACCGTTCAGACCCGCCAGCAGCGGTTCGACCAGGTGATGCAGCTGCGGAATCTTGTGCACCAGGATGCCGCCGCCCACCAGGAACATGGCCGCCGTACCCACCACCGAGAGCGTCTTCATCAGCCAGGGCGCGGCGCGCAGGATGCCGCGGCCGAAGGCCTGCAGGGCCGGCTGCCCGTCGCGGCGCGACAGCCACAGGCCGCCGTCGTCCAGCTTCACGATGCCTGCCACCAGACCGTAGACCCCGATCGTCATCAAGAGCGCAATGCCCGTGAGCACGGCCACCTGCGTGCCGAAAGGCTTGCCGTCGACCACGCCCAGGGCGATGACGATGATCTCGGCCGAGAGAATGAAGTCGGTGCGGATGGCGCCCTTGATCTTCTCCTTCTCCAGCGCCACCAGATCCACCTTCGGGTCGGCCAGCGCCTGGGCCAGGGCGGCGGCATGGGCGGCGTCCTCGCCCTTGTGGAGAACCTTGTGCGCCAGCTTCTCCACGCCTTCAAAGCACAGGAACAGGCCGCCCAGGATCAGCAGCGGCGTGATCAGCCAGGGCGCAAACACCGCCAGCACCAGCGCCGCCGGCACCAGAATCGCCTTGTTCAGGAGCGAACCCTTGCACACCGCCCACACCACGGGCAGCTCGCGCTCGGCGCGCACGCCCGAGACCTGCTCGGCATTCAGCGCCAGGTCGTCGCCCAGCACACCGGCGGTCTTCTTGCCGGCCACCTTGGTCAGTACCGCCACGTCATCGAGCACGGTGGCGATGTCATCAATCAATGCAAGCAGGCTGCTGCCGGCCATGTGGTCTTCTCCCTTGAAATGCCCGGCCCGGCGGTACGCTGCCGCCGGGCGATGGTCTGAACCGGGCTTATTCGACGCTCGTGCTGCAGAACACGTTGAGCTTGTTGCCGTCCAGGTCGCGGAAATAGCCGGCGTAGAAGCTCGGGCCGCGCGGACCGGCCGGGCCCTCATCCTTGGCGCCGAGCTTCAGCGCCAGCGTGTACATCGCATCCACCTTGGCCGGCGAGTTGACGACGATGGCCACCATCGTGCCGTTGCCGGCGCTGGCCGGCTGGCCGTCGAAGGGCTTGAGGATGCCGAGCGCCGGCTGCTCCGGGCTCACGCCCCAGCCGATCCCGCGCTCGAACTCCCACAGGCGCTTGGCGCCGATCTCGGCCAGCAGCGCGTCGTAGAAGGCCGCGGCGCGCGGCAGGTCATTGGTGCCCAGGGTGGCATAGCCGATCATGTGCATCTCCCGTCAAAGCGCATGATGTTGCCATGCGGCGGCGCCATCCTCGTGACGCGATCGCGGCATCCGTCGCGTGCCGGGCGTGTCTGGTCGCACAGCCGGCCGACCAAGCGCCATACTCGGCTTGCGGGAACCGACAGCGCGCGACAATCGTCCTAGTGCAGTCGGCAATTGCGCTGCACGCATTCATGAAAGAGCTGCCATGAGACGTCCCCTGATGTTTGCCACCCTGGCCTGGAAGCTGCGCCGCGAGCTGCGCTTTGTCTGGGTTGCGCTGCGCGACCGTCGCACGCCCAAGCGCGCCAAGCTCGCCATGCTGGCCGCCTTCGGCTATCTGGTCATGCCCATCGACCTGATTCCGGACCTGTTCGTCGGCCTGGGCTGGATCGACGATCTCGCCGTGGTCAGCGGCCTGCTGGCCCTGGCCTACAAGCTGATTCCGGCCAAGCTCTATGCCGCACTGCGCGCGCGCGCCGAGCACGGCACCCGCGCATCGCGCCAGCCGCGGCCCTTCCGC
>DASSQC010000456.1:0-2347 GCA_035702705.1 Burkholderiaceae bacterium
CATTCGATGTGAACGACATCGGCGACATGATCATGGTGCCGATCACCGCGCACCCCGTGCGCATGCCGCTGCCGCGCACGATCCACTACATCGTGGCCCAGGGCAAGGACGCGCTCTCGCTCAAGGAGGCGCAGCTGGACATGGCCGACGTGCTGCGTGATCGCCATCGCATCACGCCCGGCAAGGAGGACAACTTCGTCGTGACCAACCTGGCGAGCTTTGCGCAGGCCGGCGCCAACATCGGCTTTGCGCTGTCGATCGGTCTGGGCCTGATCGGCGCGATCTCGCTGATCGTCGGCGGCATCGGCATCATGAACATCATGCTCGTGAGCGTGAGTGAGCGCGTGCGCGAGATCGGCATCCGCATGGCGATCGGTGCCAAGCCGCGCCATGTGCTCACGCAGTTCCTGGCCGAGGCCGTGGTGATGTGCGTGATGGGCGGCGCCATCGGCACCCTGCTGGCGGCCATGGGCGCGGCCGCCGTCACGGCCACGGGCAAGTTCGACATGGCCCTGGGTGTCAGCCATGTCATCACCGCGGTGCTCTTCTCCACGGCCGTGGGCCTGTTCTTCGGCTTCTATCCCGCACGCCGGGCCAGCCGGCTGCTGCCCATCGAGTGCTTGCGGCAGGACTGAGCGCTGCACGCCCGCGTGAAAAACGGCCAGCGAGGAACTGGCCGTTTTTCATGGCGCTTTTCGATCGATGGCGTGACCGATCGGAAGCGAACAATCGACAGGGACTGCATCCACGAGTGTTTGCCCCACCCGTCCCTGCGCCATCATGCCCCGCCTGATTGACTCTGTTGCCCGCATCACCGGCATGCGTGACCGTGACGCGTTGAACGTCACGATCGCCGAAGTGCTGGTCGACTGGCTGCGCCCGGAAAGCGTGGCGATCTACAAGATCGTCGGCGAGGGCGACGGCCGCCGCGTGCTGCTGCGTGCCCGGCTGGTGGACGGCCAGGCGCACATCGAGTCCGACGTGGCCCGCGACCCCGACAGCCTGCCGCGCCTGTCGGCCATGCCCTACTTCCGGCGCTGCGTGAAGAACGTCAGCCAGGTGCGCATCACGCCGCCTGCGGGCAGCCCGGTCTGCACCTTGTTTCCGATCCAGAACGACGCCGAGGTCACCGGCATCCTGGCGGTGGAAACCCGCCAGCCCCTGCAGGCCGAGCAGCTGCGGCTGGTCAAGGGCGTGCTGCGGATCATCCGCAACCTGCTGGCCGTGCTGGACTACAGCGAGCACGACACGCTGACCGGATTGATGAACCGCAAGACCTTCGATGCATCCTTCCAGAAGCTGCTGCAGTCCGCGCCGGCAAGCACGCCGCCGCAGCTGCCGCCCTCCGGCCAGCCTGAGCGGCGCACCGAGCACGGCGAGTTCGCGCGCTACGCAGCCGTGATCGACATCGACCACTTCAAGAGCATCAACGACCGCTTCGGCCACCTCTACGGCGACGAAGTGCTGCTGCTGGTCGCGCGCCTGATGCGCGGCAGCTTCCGCGCCACCGACCAGCTCTACCGCTTCGGCGGTGAGGAGTTCGTGGTGATGCTGGACTGGGTCAAGCCGGCGGATGCCGCGATGGTCTTCGACCGCTTCCGCGCCAAGGTGGAGTCCTTCAACTTCCCGCAGATCGGCCGCGTGACCATCAGCATGGGCTACACGCAGATCCAGCCCTTCGACAGCCCGAACCACGCCATCGAGCGCGCGGACCAGGCGCTTTACTACGCCAAGCAAAACGGCCGCAACCAGGCCCGCAGCTACGAACTGCTCATCAGCAGCGGGGCGCTGTCCTCCAAGGAAGACGCCTCGGATCTGGAGCTGTTCTGAACTGGATGACGCCGCTGGCGCGGCGTCATCGCAGTGCTCAAGCCACGCAGTCCACGTAGTAGCGCACCTTGCCGTCGCGCTCCTCTTCCACCAGTCCGTGCACGTCGGTGTCGAAGCCGGGGAACTTGGCGTTGAACTCGCGTGCGAACTGCAGGTACTTCACGATCGTGGCGTTGAAGCGCTCGCCCGGAATCAGCAGCGGAATGCCCGGCGGATAGGGTGTGAGCAGCGTGGAGGTGATGCGGCCCTCGAGCTGATCGATCTCGACGCGCTCGATCTTGCGGTGTGCCACGCAGGCCCATGCATCGCTGGGCTTCATGGCGGGCTGAATGTCCGAGAGATACATCTCCGTGGTCACGCGCCCGATGTCATGGGCCTTGTAGGCCTCGTGGATCTTCTGGCAGAGGTCGCGCAGGCCCATGCGCTCGTAGGCCGGGTGGGCGGCGCAGAACTCGGGCAGGATGCGCCACATGGGCGCGTTCTTGTCGTAGTCGTCCTTGAACTGCTGCAGCGCAGT
>DASSQC010000457.1:0-5966 GCA_035702705.1 Burkholderiaceae bacterium
CCTTCGCTTCGCTGCTGATCACTACCCCTTCCCAACCCTCCCGTGGCAGGGGAGGGAGCCCGAACCTTGCGCTCGCCCAGCGCTGTTCTTTTGCTTCCAGCGGCTGATTGCGCCCCTGCCCCGCCCTCCACCGCGGCGCAAGCATGGGCGTTGGACGCTTTGCGGCGCGAGGCGTGGCTCACGAAACCCCGCGAGCTTCCCCTCAGAGGGGAGGGGGTTCAGACCTCACGCTTTCCAAGCGCTCCTCTCGCGCTGCGCGCGGCCGGCCTTGCCACGTCGCTGGTCTCATGAGCTTCGCGCCCGGCTTGGCCGCGAGCAGGCGGCGGCGTGACATGCACCGCGAACTTTCGAGCGCCAAATCGGCCGGGATCCGCTTGCCACACGCGGAGAGCGCCCAACAGGCACTTTCAAACAATCGTTGAAGATCGCCCCGATTGTGGGTCGCTTTTCAACGGATTTTTGACAATCAGGGCGCGGTCGAATCCGGCGTTCAAGGCTTGAACGTCAGTGCGGTGCCGGCCTGGCTGCTGGCGTGGCGGCTGAGGGCGGCAAACAGCTCGCTGCCGTCGCGGGTGTCGATCCAGGCCTGGCCGTTCCAGCTGTAATGAAACCCGCCGGAGCGCGCGGCCACCCACATCTGCTGCATGGGCGCCTGGCTGTTGACGATGATCTTGCTGCCGTTCTCGAAGGTCAGCGTCAGCACATTGCCGCTGCGGCCGGTGTCGATGTCGGTGTCGCTGCCCTGCGTGATGGCTTCGGCCGCCGCCTCGATGGCGTCCAGGGTCTTGCGGGCGAGTTCAAGGAATTCGGTATCGGTCATGGCAGAAGCGCCGGCCCGGGCGATTCGATCGCGTCTGCTGCGCCTGCCGCCGCCGGTGCAACCCGCAGCGCGCGGCTTGACCGGACAACCGCCGGGCATGTGCCGCCTACACTCGAAGCGCTCAAGCCGAAGGTTTTTGATGAAGTCTCCACCGATTCTATTCAGCGCTGCCGCCCGGCCCGCGGCGCTTGTCCTGTGCATGGCCGCGCTGTCGGCCGGCCTGCCGGGCTGCGGGCAGCGTGGCCCCCTGGTGCTGCCGCCCAAGCCGTACACCCCGCCCGCCAAGGCCACGGCTGCCCAGACGCCCCGGGCGGCTGCGCCGAACCTGGACGCCGCCGGCACGCCAGGCCCGACCCCCGCCACCCCGCCTGCCCCACCCAACAAGGAGCCGCGCCCATGAGCGAGGCCACGACCAGCGCCCAGCCCACCCGCGCCGACCGCAGCCGCCTGCCCAACCCGCATCTGGCCGACGGCCCGGCCGGGCTCGCCCTGGACGGCGTGCCGCTGGCCGACATCGCGCACCAGTTCGGCACGCCCGCCTACGTCTACAGCGCACGCACGATCCGCGAGAACTTTGCGAGCTACCAGCAGGCGCTCGTCGGCCGCCGGCATCGCGTCTGCTATGCGATGAAGGCCAACAGCAACCTGTCGATCCTCAAGCTGCTGGCGGGCATGGGTGCGGGTTTCGACATCGTCTCGGGCGGCGAGCTGGCGCGCGTGCTGGCCGCCGGCGGCGACCCGGCAGGCATCGTCTTCTCCGGCGTGGGCAAGCAGGTCGCGGAAATCGAGGCCGCCTTGACCGCGGGGGGCCGCGGTATCGGCTGCTTCAACGTGGAGAGCGCCGCTGAGCTTTCACGCATCGAGCAGGTGGCCTCGCGCCTGGGCGTCCGAGCCCCGGTGAGCTTCCGCGTGAATCCGGACGTGGACCCCAAGACCCACCCCTACATCTCCACCGGGCTGAAGGACAACAAGTTCGGCGTGGCCTTCGACACGGCGATCGATCTCTACCGCCGCGCGGCCGCAAGCGCCCACCTCAAGGTCGTGGGCATCGACTGCCACATCGGCAGCCAGATCATCGATCCGGCGCCCTTCATGGAGGCCCTGGACAAGATGCTGGACCTGGTCGAGCAGCTCGAGCGCGAGGGCATCGCCATCGAGCACTTCGACCTCGGCGGCGGTCTGGGCATCACCTACCGCGACGAGCTGCCCCCCACGCCGGCGCAATACCTCGCGCCGATCCTGGCGCGCTTCGATGCCCGCGGCCATGGCGGCAAGACCTTCATGCTCGAGCCGGGCCGCTCGATCGTGGGCAACGCCGGCCTGCTGCTGTCCACCGTTCAGGTCATCAAGCAGGCGGCCAGCAAGCGCTTCTGCATCGTCGATGCCGCGATGAACGACTACATGCGCCCGGCCATGTACGGCGCCTACAGCGAGATCGTCGAGGTGGCGCCGCGCGGCGAAGCGATGGCCTACGACGTCGTGGGCCCGGTCTGCGAAAGCGGCGACTGGCTCGGCCGGGATCGATTGCTGGCCGTCGCAGAGGGCGACCTGATCGCGTTGCTGTCAGCCGGCGCCTACGGCATGAGCATGGCCAGCAACTACAACACCCGCGGCCGCGCCGCGGAGCTGCTGGTTGATGCAGGACAAGTGCGATTGATCCGCCGGAGGGAAACTATCGATATGCAATTGGCCGACGAACTTGCAGCATTGCAGGCACGTTGAAACGACCCAAGAACTCGGAGGAGCCCATGAAGATCCTGCTGGCTGTCGATGGCAGCGCCTACACCAAGAAAATGCTCGCCTATCTGGTCACGCACCTGGAAATGATGGGCAGCGAAGCCGAGTTCACCGCCATCAATGTGCAGCTGCCGCTGCCGCTGCGTGCCGCGCGCGCCGCCGGCAAGGAAATGGTCGACCGTTTTCATGACGATGCCTTCAAGGCCACCATGGCGCCGATCGAGAAGTTCTTCGGCAAGCACGGGCTGAAGCTCACCACCAAGATGGTGATCGGCAACCCCGGCGACGAGATCGCGGCCTTGGCCAAGAAGGGCAAGTTCGGGCTGGTCGTCATCGGCAGCCATGGCCACGGCAGCATGAAGTCGCTGGTGCTGGGCAGTGTGGCGCAGCGCGTGCTGGCGAGCTGTTCGGTGCCGGTGCTGATCGTGCGCTGAACACCCGCGCCGCACGCACACAGGCCGCCGGCGGTTCCAGCCCGGCGGCCTTTTGCTTTCCGGCGGCAGGCACGCTTCAGCCTGGCCTGAAGCGCTGGTGCACTCGCCAGCCGAGCAGCATGGCAAAGACCAGCGCAAACATCAGCGGCTCGAAGAGATCGTTCTTGGCGGCCTTGTGCCACCAGAAGTGCAGCACGCCCAGCACGGCGATCGCATAGACCGCGCGGTGCAGCAGCTGCCAGCGCTTGCCGCCCATGAAGCGGATGGCCGCATTGAAGGACGTGGCGGCCAGCGGGATCAGCAGCACGAAGGCGGCAAAACCCACCGTGATGAAGGGCCGCTTGATGACGTCCTTGACGATCTCGGCCACGTCGAACCACTTGTCCCACCAGATGTAGGTGGTGAAGTGCAGCGCCACATAGAAGAAGGTGAACAGGCCCAGCATGCGCCGCAGCTTGAGCAGCCAGGGCAGGTTGAGCAGCTTGCGCGCCGGCGTGATGGCCAGCGTGACCGCGAGGAAGCACAGCGTCCACCAGCCGGTGGCGCGTGTGAGGTGTTCGATGGGGTTGGCGCCCAGGGCCTCGACCTTGAAGACGGCCTGCCAGGCCAGGCGCGCAAACGGGATGAGCGCGATGAAGAACACGGCCACCTTGATCGCCGTGATCGCCTGGGCAGGCAATGCGCGCAGGGACACGACGCCTGCACCTGAAGACGCTGATCCAGCATTCATGCGGCTCTCCAGACCGTTTTGGCTGGAAAGCCGCGCCGGATCAGCGGGAAGGCCTTGTGGGCCGGGGTCGGCACGCATGACAGGTCTGCTCAGAAGTTCTTGCGCAGGTCCATGCCTGCGTAGAGCTGCGCCACCTGGTCGCCGTAGCCGTTGAACATGAGGGTCTTGCGCTTCTTCTGCAGGAAGATGCTGCCGCCGTCTTCGCCGATACGCCGCTCGGTGGCCTGGCTCCAGCGCGGGTGGTCTACGTCCGGGTTCACGTTGCTGTAGAAGCCGTATTCCTGCGGCGCGGACTTCATCCAGCTGGTGCGCGGCATCTGCTCGGTGAGGCGGATGCGCACGATGCTCTTGCCGCTCTTGAAGCCGTACTTCCAGGGCACCACGATGCGCACCGGCGCGCCCATCTGGTTGAGCAGGGTTTCGCCATAGGCGCCCAGTGTGAGCAGGGTGAGCGGGTGCATGGCTTCGTCCATGCGCAGACCCTCGTTGTAGGGCCAGTCGATCACGCTGTCGCGCAGGCCGCGCATGGTGTCCTTCTGCGCATCGGTGATGAACTCGACGAACCTGGCGTTGCCCGTGGGTTCCACACGCTTCAGGAGCGTGGACAGCGAGAAGCCCGCCCAGGGAATCACCATGCTCCAGCCTTCCACACAGCGCAGGCGATAGATGCGCTCCTCGATGGGTGCGAGCTTGAGGATGTCCTCGATCCCCAGCGTGACCGGCTTCTTCACGGCGCCGTCGATGAGGACCGTCCACGGGCGGGTGCGCATCTTGCCGGCGTGTTCGGCGGGGTCGGACTTGTCGGTGCCGAACTCGTAGAAGTTGTTGTAGGTGGTGGCGTCCTTGTAGGCCGTGAGCTTTTCCATCGTGGTGTAGCTCGACTTCACCGTGGCCAGCTTGGGTTGGCCTGCGGTCTGCGCGCTGGCCAGGCCGGGCAGGGCCGCGGCCCCCGTCAGTGCCGCGGCCTGCGCAAAGAAGGCGCGGCGCGACTGCCATACGCGCTTGGGCGTGATCTCGGAAGGCAGGATGTCGTCGGGACGGCGGATCAGCATGGTGGGGCTCCGGGAGGAAAGGCGCTCTTCTGGTGGCGAGACTGCAGTTTGGTCTGGCCGGGGTTGGAAAACTTACAGCGCCGCAGGTTCCACGCGGTGCTTCGCTGGCTCAGCCGATCTGGCGGCCAAGGCGGACCGCTTGATCCATGCGGCTTTTCGGGCATTTTGGTCTGGAAAGGCGCATGAATGCTGGGTTGCATCGTCGCAGGCGCGCGCCCAGGTCCGTTTCATGCGCTTCTCCAGGGCAAATCGGCCGGAAAGCCGCATGGGACAAGCGAGACGGCACGCCTGCGCGCTTGCTGCTGCACGCCTGCCGCGCTCGGCTAGGCTCGCGCCATGCACCTCACGCTCGAACAGGCACGCACCCTGCACCTTGCGGCACAGGGTCTGGCCGCGCCACCGCGCAAGCCCGCCACCCGCGTAGACCTCGCGCGCTGCATCCGCCGCATGCAGCTGCTGCAGATCGACACGATTCACGTCGTGAACCGCAGCCCCTATCTCGTGCTGTTCGCCCGCCTGGGCGCCTACCCCACCGAGTGGCTGGAGCAGCTGCTCGCGCGCGGCACGATCTTCGAGACCTGGGCGCACGAGGCCTGCTTTGCACCCATCGAGGACTGGGCCCTGCACCGCGGCTACAACGCCGAGCGCGCGCACTGGGGCACCCGCAATGCGCAGCGCGCCTACCGCAGCCACCGCACCCACATGCACACGCTGCTGGAGCACATCCGCACACAGGGCGCCGTGAAGTCCAGCGACTTCGAACGCACGGATGGCCAGGGTGGCGGCTGGTGGGGCTGGAAGAGCGAGAAGCGCTGGCTGGAAGCCTGGTTTGCGCTGGGTGAACTGATGGTGGCTCGGCGCGAGAACTTCCAGCGCGTGTACGACCTGACCGAGCGCGTCCACCCCACGGCCGCCCGCCTGCCCCTGCCCGATGCGCAGGCCGCCCAGGCGCAGATGACCGAACGCGCCGTCAAGGCCCTGGGCATCACCCAGGCGCGCTGGGTGAACGACTACTTCCGCACCAAGCCGAAACTCAAGGACCGGGACCTCGCGCCGCTGCTGGACGCCGGGGTGATCGAGCGCGTGCAGATCGAGAACTGGCGCGAACCCGCCTACGTCCACCGCGAACACCTGGCACTCGCCCGCAAGGTGCTGCGCGGCGCCTTGGCCGCCACCCACACCACCCTGCTCTC
>DASSQC010000458.1:0-8715 GCA_035702705.1 Burkholderiaceae bacterium
CCCGGCATCACCATTTCCTTGTCCTTGGGCAGCTCGATGGAGCCGGTGACGTCGGTGGTGCGGAAGTAGAACTGCGGACGGTAGTTGTTGAAGAACGGCGTGTGACGGCCGCCCTCTTCCTTGGACAGCACGTACACCTCGGCGGTGAAGTGCGTGTGCGGCTTGATGGAGCCCGGCTTGCACAGCACCTGGCCGCGCTCGACGTCTTCACGCTTGGTGCCGCGCAGCAGGATGCCGACGTTGTCACCGGCCTGACCCTGGTCGAGCAGCTTGCGGAACATTTCCACGCCGGTGCAGGTGGTCTTCTGGGTGTCCTTCAGACCGACGATCTCGATTTCCTCGCCGACCTTGATGACGCCGCGCTCGACGCGACCGGTCACCACGGTGCCGCGACCGGAGATGGAGAACACGTCTTCCACGGGCATCAGGAAGCTGCCGTCCACGGCACGCTCAGGCGTGGGGATGTAGCTGTCCAGGGCGTCAGCCAGGCGCATGATGGCCTGCTCGCCCAGCTCGCCCTTGTCACCCTCGAGGGCCAGCTTGGCCGCACCGCGGATGATGGGGGTGTCGTCGCCCGGGAAGTCGTACTTGGACAGCAGCTCGCGCACTTCCATCTCGACGAGCTCGAGCAGCTCGGCGTCGTCGACCATGTCGCACTTGTTCAGGAAGACGATGATGTAGGGCACGCCCACCTGACGGGCCAGCAGGATGTGCTCGCGGGTCTGGGGCATGGGGCCGTCAGCGGCCGAGCACACGAGGATGGCGCCGTCCATCTGGGCGGCACCGGTGATCATGTTCTTGACGTAGTCGGCGTGACCCGGGCAGTCCACGTGGGCGTAGTGGCGGTTCTGGGTCTCGTACTCGACGTGCGCGGTGTTGATGGTGATGCCGCGTGCCTTCTCTTCAGGCGCCGCATCGATCTGGTCGTAGGCCTTGGCTTCGCCGCCGAACTTGGTCGACAGCACGGTGGTGATCGCAGCCGTCAGCGTGGTCTTGCCGTGGTCCACGTGACCGATCGTGCCCACGTTGACGTGCGGCTTGGTGCGCTCAAACTTGCCTTTTGCCATTTCAAACTCTCCGAGAACAGGTCTTGATCTTGAACTTGGGGATGGTCCGGTGCGGGGTGCTGCACCGGACCGGACTTGCGATTACTTGGTCTTGGCGGAAATCACTGCGTCGGCGACGTTCTTGGGCGCCTCGGCGTAGTGCTTGAATTCCATGGTGTAGGTGGCGCGACCCTGCGTCATCGAACGCAGCGTGGTCGAGTAGCCGAACATTTCCGACAGCGGGACCTCGGCCTTGATGGCCTTGCCGCCGCCGGGCATGTCATCCATGCCCTGCACCATGCCGCGACGGGACGACAAGTCGCCCATCACGGTGCCGGCGTAGTCTTCCGGCGTTTCGACTTCCACGGCCATCATCGGCTCGAGCAGCACGGGGCTGGCCTTGCGCATCGCGTCCTTGAACGCCATCGAGGCAGCCATGCGGAACGCGTTTTCGTTCGAGTCCACGTCGTGGTAGCTGCCGAAGTGCAGCGTGACCTTCACGTCCACCACGGGGAAGCCGGCCAGGATGCCCGAAGGCAGGGTGTCCTGGATGCCCTTGTCCACCGCGGGGATGTACTCGCGCGGCACCACGCCGCCCTTGATCGCGTCGACGAACTCGTAGCCCTTGCCACCCGGCTCGAGCGGCTCGAGGTTGATCACGACGTGACCGTACTGACCGCGACCGCCGGACTGCTTGACGAACTTGCCTTCGACGTCCATCGCGGCCTTCTTGATGGTCTCGCGATAGGCCACCTGCGGCTTGCCGACGTTGGCTTCCACGCCGAATTCGCGCTTCATGCGGTCGACGATGATTTCCAGGTGCAGCTCGCCCATGCCGGCGATGATGGTCTGGCCGGATTCCTCATCCGTGCGGACACGGAACGAGGGGTCTTCGGACGCCAGGCGCTGCAGGGCGATGCCCATCTTCTCCTGGTCGGCCTTCGTCTTGGGTTCCACGGCCTGGCGGATCACCGGCTCGGGGAACACCATGCGCTCCAGGGTGATGACCGAAGCCGGATCGCACAGGGTTTCACCCGTGGTCACTTCCTTCAGGCCCACGCAGGCAGCGATGTCACCGGCGCGAATCTCTTCGATCTCGGTACGCTCGTTGGCCATCATCTGCACGATTCGGCCGATCCGCTCCTTCTTGCCCTTGACCGCGTTGTAGACCGTGTCGCCCTTGCTCAGCACGCCCGAGTAGACGCGCACGAAGGTCAGCTGGCCGACGAAGGGGTCGGTCATGAGCTTGAACGCCAGCGCGGAGAACTTCTCGCTGTCGTCGGCCTTGCGGTTGGCAGGCTGCTCGTTCTCGTCGGTGCCGGCGACTGGGGGGATGTCCACCGGCGAGGGCAGGAAGTCGATCACGGCGTCGAGCATGCGCTGCACGCCCTTGTTCTTGAAGGCCGTGCCGCACATCATCGGCTGGATCTCGGTGGCGATCGTGCGCGTGCGCAGACCGTGCTTGATCTCAGCCTCGGAGAGGTCGCCCTCTTCCAGGTACTTGTTCATCAGCTCTTCGCTGGCCTCGGCCGCGGCCTCGACCATCTTCTCGCGCCATTCCTTGGCGGTCTCGACGAGCTCGGCCGGAATGTCCTTGTATTCGAACTTCATGCCCTGGGAGGCTTCGTCCCAGATGATCGCCTTCATCTTGATGAGGTCCACCACGCCGGTGAAGTTGTCCTCGGCGCCGATCGGGATCACGATGGGCACGGGGTTGGCCTTCAGGCGCAGCTTCATCTGGTCCACGACCTTGAAGAAGTTGGCACCGGTACGGTCCATCTTGTTCACGAAGGCCAGACGCGGCACCTTGTACTTGTTGGCCTGGCGCCAGACGGTCTCGGACTGGGGCTGCACGCCACCCACGGCGCAATACACCATGCAGGCGCCGTCGAGCACGCGCATGGAACGCTCCACCTCGATGGTGAAGTCCACGTGGCCCGGGGTGTCGATGATGTTGAAGCGGTGCTCGGGGTAGGACAGGTCCATGCCCTTCCAGAAGCAGGTGACGGCGGCGGACGTGATCGTGATGCCGCGCTCCTGCTCCTGCTCCATCCAGTCGGTGGTGGCGGCACCATCGTGCACTTCACCGAGCTTGTGGTTCACACCGGTGTAGTACAGGATGCGTTCGGTCGTCGTCGTTTTGCCGGCGTCGATGTGGGCGGAGATACCGATGTTGCGGTACCGCTCGATGGGTGTCTTGCGAGCCATGACTCAAACTTTCTTGCGAGGGGAAGGCTGCACAGGATCGCCGTGCAGCGTGTCTTCCCGGTTACGGACGCTTTGCTTGGGAGCGCGAGGAGGAGCTTGCGCCGATCGCCTGGGCGATCAGAAGCGGAAGTGGCTGAATGCCTTGTTGGCTTCGGCCATGCGGTGCACTTCGTCACGCTTCTTCATGGCACCGCCACGACCTTCGGCCGCCTCGAGCAGCTCACCCGCCAGACGCAGGGCCATCGACTTCTCGCCGCGCTTCTTTGCCGCTTCGCGGATCCAGCGCATGGACAGCGCCAGACGGCGCACCGGGCGAACTTCCACCGGAACCTGGTAGTTCGCACCGCCCACACGGCGGGACTTCACTTCAACGATCGGCTTGACGTTGTTGATCGCGGTGCCAAAGACCTCCAGCGGGTCCTTGCCCTTGGACTGGATCTGGTCCAGTGCACCGTAGACGATGCTTTCGGCAACAGCCTTCTTGCCGGAGAGCATCACAACGTTCATGAACTTGGCGAGTTCGACGTTCCCGAACTTCGGATCAGGCAGGATCTCGCGCTTGGGAACTTCACGACGACGTGGCATGGGTCTTCCTTTTCATTTCAGTTGAGCCGGGGGACGAACCCCTCGCGACGCTCGCGGCAGCTCATGTGAGCAGCCACTTACTCGCAACCTAAGCCTGTGGTTGCGCGGGTTTTGAACAAAACTGCGACGAATTACTTCTTCTTGGCGCCAGCGGCTGCGCCGGCCTTGGGCATCTTCGCGCCGTACTTCGAGCGCGCCTGCTTGCGGTCCTTCACACCCTGGAGGTCGAGCGAACCACGGACGATGTGGTAACGCACGCCCGGCAAGTCCTTGACACGGCCGCCACGGATCAGCACGACGCTGTGTTCCTGGAGGTTGTGACCTTCACCGCCGATGTACGAAATGATTTCGTAGCCGTTCACCAGGCGAACCTTGGCGACCTTGCGCAGAGCGGAGTTGGGCTTCTTGGGGGTGGTCGTGTAGACCTTGGTGCAGACACCGCGCTTTTGCGGGCTGTTCTTCAGCGCCGGGCTCTTGGACTTGATCGTCTCAGAGACTCGGGGCTTCCGAATGAGCTGGTTGATGGTTGGCATTCGCGTTCCGGTTGCGATTGCGGGCACCTTGCGGCGCCCAGGTTGAAAACATGTGCCCGGAGGATGCGAGATCGACTCAACGGACAGTGCGCAACGCAGAATGGCCAAAGAGCGACTCGGATCCGGACTGCAGATGGGCGCGCCCACCGCAAACCTTTCCCGGGAACCCTAGATTATGGCACCGCAGCAGAGACAGCGTCAAACATCGCCAATCGAACGGCGACTCGAGCGGGCCAAGGCCGAGCCGTCGGCTAGGCAGATCCATGTGCCTGTTGCTCAGTACGCAACACGCCTCGGGCGGCAGGTCGAGACCTGCGTTCGACCCCTAAGGGCTGCCATGCACCTGATTTGGGTGAGCCGCAGCGTTACTGATTAGTTACACCCGGGATTGCCGAGCGATTTCGTTGCTTTGTACGCTTGCAGGCCCCTCCCTGCGCGGGCTCAGCCCCTTCCGGCGCCGCCTGCCCACTCTCCTGGAGTTTGTCTTGCAGCAACCGAATAGCCCCCGCAACCTGCGCGGCGCCCCGCTGGGTGTCGTGCTCGCCCTCTCCCTGGCCATGCTGACCGCCTGTGGCGGCGGCGGCGGTGGTGGCACCACCACGCCGGCCCCGGCACCCGCCAGCATCCCGCCATCCAGCGCGAGTGCCCAGCAATGCGCGGCCACCAACGCCTATGCACGCGACGGGGCCGGCAATCTGCTGGCCGGCTATCGCGCAGGCACGCTGGACAACGAAAAGCAGTTCATCCGCAGCTACTACAACGAGGCCTATCTCTGGTACTCGGAAGTACCGACGGTCGATGCCACGGCTGCGGCCTACTCGAACACCAGTTCGGCCGCTGCGACCTACCAGTCCGTCGACAACTATTTCCGCGCCCTGAAGAGCCCCACGCGGACGGCGTCGGGCAAGCAGCAGGACGAATTCAGCTTCACCTACCCGACCGCCGAGTGGAACGCCCTGTCCTCCGGCAACCCGGGCGGCTACGGCATTGAATGGACCATCATCCAGGGTGCACCGCCGCGCAACATCCGCATCGCCTTCGTGGAACCGGGCTCGCCTGCGGCGGCCGCCGGCCTCGCCCGTGGCGACACGCTGATCAGCGTCAACGGCAGCGATGCCATCAACGGCAACAACGTCACCCTGCTGAATCAGGCGATCTTCCCGCAGCTCAACCAGAGCTACACCTTCGTGTTCCGTCCCACGGGCGGCACCGGCAGCACGGACAAGACCGCAACGCTGCGCGCGCAGACCATCCAGCAGTCCCCCGTGCTGACCTCGAGCGTCATCACCCGCGGCACGCAGAAGATCGGCTACCTGCAGTACACGACCTTCCTGGCACAGAATGGCGAAGGCCAGCTGGTCAACACCTTCCAGAACTTCGCGGCCCAGGGCATCACGGACCTCGTGCTCGACCTGCGCTACAACGGCGGCGGCTATGTCTACATCTCCTCGCAGCTGGGCTACATGATCGCGGGCAACGCCCGCACCAACGGCCGCATCTTCGAGAAGAGCACCTACAACAACAAGCGCACGGCCGACAACGCCCAGCCCGCCACGCCCTTCTACAACACGGCCAGCGGCTTCGCCGGCTCGGGCACCACGGCCAATGCGCCGCTGCCCACGGTCAATCTCGGCCGCGTGTATGTGATCACCAAGGGCGACACCTGCTCGGCCTCGGAGCTGATCATCAACGCGCTGCGCGGCATTGATGTCGAAGTGATCCTGATCGGCAGCACCACCTGCGGCAAGCCCTACGGCTTCTCCGCCAAGGACAACTGCGGCGTGAGCTACTTCCCGATCGAGTTCAAGGGCGTGAACGCCAAGGGCTTCGGTGACTATGCCGACGGCTTCATCCCCGGCGGCACCGGCCCCACGGGCGTGCCGGGCTGCGCGGCCGCAGACGACTTCAACAAGCCCCTGGGCGACCCGACCGAAGGCATGCTGAACGTGGCGCTTACGCGCGCCACCACCGGCGCCTGTCCCGCGGCCTCGGTGGCGCTGAGCAAGCAGCTGAAGCCGGGCGTGGGCCTGGAAGACGGCGTGATTGCCCGTCACCCGGTGCGCGCCAGCGCGTTCCGCAAGTGATGCGCGGTCCTGTGCGCTGCGCCCTGGCCGCTGCAGCCCTGCTGGCTGCAGCGGGCTGTGCGAGCACGCCGGCCAGCCCGGCGCGCCTGATCGGGCCGCTGGAGGGCGCCTGCCTGGCCGAGGTGACTGGCTTCGCCGAAGACACCCTCAAGCGCAAGGTCACGCTCGCCGGCAGCGACTTCAGCACCGCCAGTGAAGTGGTGCTGACCAAGGTGGCGCCGCGCGATGCGCAGGGTCGCCTGCTCGATGGCGCGATTCGCGGCGCGCCGGTGGCCGAGACCCTGCGCCTGTCGCGCACAGGCAATCAGTGCAGCATCACCCACGTGGAAAGCGGCGCGGCGCGTGAGCTGCGCGCCTGCCGCTGCATGAACACGCCCTGAACCTCGGGTGCGTGCGCCTCGCAGGCCGATCGGGCAGCCGATCGGCCTTTTTTCATGCCTTCGGTTCTTGCGCCCGGGTCTGCTCGGCCGGCCGGACGGCCGCATCCGGCCGGCCCGGCGCCCGCAGCACCAGCACATTGCCGGCTGTGGCCAGGGCCATGCCGGCCACGGCCAGCAGAGTCCAGTCGTAGTTCTCGAAGACGCTGCTGATGACGAGCGCCACGATCGGCACCATCACGCCGATGTAGCCGGCACGTGCCGCGCCCACGTGGTTCATGAGCGTGAGGTAGCCGGCAAAGGCCAGGATGCTGCCGAACACGGCCAGGTACAGCAGGCTGGCCACATAGGGCAGCCGCACATCGAAGCTGATCGGCTTGCCCGTGGCCAGCGCCCAGGCCAGGCAGCAGGCCGCGCCGTAGGCCATGCCCCAGGTCATCTTCTGCCAGACGTTGATGCCCTGCTCGGTGGCGCGTGTGGCATAGACATTGGCCACCGCAGCAATCACGACCGCCGCGGCCGTGAAGCTCACGCCCAGCACGAACTCCCGGCTGAGGTGCTGCGCCGCCAGACTGGCAGTGAATTCGGGCCAGAAGATCAGCACGATGCCCAGCACGCCCAGCAGGCCGCCGGCCGTCACGCGGCGCGACATCGGCGTGCCATGCGCCACACGGCTGATCAGCATGTTCAGCAGCGGCGAGGCCGAATAGCCCACGGCCACCAGCGCGCTGACCACATACTGCTCGGCGATGTACACGAACACGTAGCTGATGCCGAACATCAGCACGCCCAACAGGAACAGGGTGCGATGCTGTGTCAGCGAAAAGCGCAGGGTGTCGCCGCGCCAGACGCAAAAACCCGCCAGCAGCGCGGCTGCCAGCCCAAAGCGCCAGGCCACGCTGACCTCGGGCGCCACCACGCCAAGCTGGAACTTGATGGCCAGCCAGGTCGTGCCCCAGATCGCCACACAGATGAAGAAGAGCTGCAGATTGCGGGTGCTCATGGCACGCCTTTGTTCTGGTTGGGCGCGTGGCGCGGCCTGAATGCAGCGCGCGGCGCAGATGACAAGGCTGCGCATTCTGCCAGCCGGCCGCTGCACCCGGCCCGGCCGCCCGCCGACCGACTCAAGCGCGCCCCGCCCCTGAGATCCTCACCCGAAGGCACCGATCCAGCATTCATGCGCCTCTTCAGGCCAAATCGGCTGGAAAGGCGCATGGGACAAGCGAGAAGCACCGCCCGGCAAAACAAAAGGCCGCCAGGATCACCCCTGACGGCCTGAAAGATCCACGGCGGATCAGCGCAGCAGTGTGATCACCTTGCCGCTGGCGCCGTCGGAGACGCCGACCTCGAAGCGCCCGCCGGCCGGCAGGCTGCGCGGGTCGAACTTCAGCTGGCCGCCCTGGGCACGGACGGCCAGCACGGTGCGCTCGCCCGTGTCGGCCACGTGCGTGACGGTGGCCCAGGCGTGCGTGTCGGCGCTCCAGCGCAGGATCTGGCTGCCGGCCGCTGCGGGTTCGAGCGAGGCGCTGGGCTCCACGGCCGCTGCGGCACCGGGGGCCTGCGGCTTGGCCTGCATGCGGTTCACGGCGGTGCTGAAGCGCTGGCCACGCGGGGTGACGAGCTCGGCACTGACCACCGCACCGGGGTTCGGCAGGGCCGCGCTGAAGTGCCATTCATCGGCGTGGTCCACCTGCACCAGCTCCACGGGCTGCTCCAGGGTCCGGCCGTCGGCCGTGCGCAGCACGATGCGATGCTCGCCCGTGCCGGCCTGTGCGGTGCCGTTCACGAACTGCGCCGGCTTGAGCTGCAGGCCCGCAGCGCTGAGCACGCCGTCAAACACGGCCAGCTCGGTGGCTGGGGCGTCGGGCTTGGTCATGGCGTT
>DASSQC010000459.1:0-3175 GCA_035702705.1 Burkholderiaceae bacterium
CCAGGGCAAGGGCGATCACCACGCGCTGGCGCATGCCGCCGGAGAACTGGTGCGGGTAGTGGTCGACACGGCGATCCGGCGCAGGAATGCCGGTCTCGGCCAGCAGCTCGATGGCGCGCTTGCGGGCGGCATCGGCGCTCAGGTCCAGATGCGTCTGGATGGTCTCGGTGAGTTGGCGGCCTACCGTGTAAAGCGGGTTCAGCGAAGTCAACGGATCCTGGAAGATCGCGCCGATCTCGCGGCCGCGGATGCGGCGCATCTGTTCGTACGGCAGGTTGTCGATGCGGCGGCCGTTGAGCAGGATCTGCCCGCCGGCCACGCGCCCCGGCGGCTCAAGCAGGCCGATGATGGCCGCCCCCGTGATGGACTTGCCGGCACCGGACTCGCCCACCACGCCCAGCACCTCGCCGGCAGAGATCGAGAAGCTCACATCATCAATGGCGGTCAGGGTGCCGCGCCGCGTGGGAAATTCCACGCGCAGGTTGCGCACTTCAAGCAGCGCTGCGGTGTTGGCGTTGGGCGGAGTCAAGGGCTGGGGCCTTCCTGGAGTTCGGACGGGTCAGGTGTTGAGGCAGCACGGCGCGTGCATGGCTCGCCGTGTGCCGGGGTTTGCGTTCAGCTCTTCTTGGCGGTGCATCCCGCCTTGGGTTCGCGCTCGACCACCACCGGCTGGAAGTCTTCCATCAGGGGGCTCTCGCGGCGCGCGCCGATGCGGATGATCTCGCAGGGGCCCACATCCACGGTGAAGGTGCGGTCCACCGGCAGACTGCCGTAGCGTTCGGGACTGGCGGTGACAGTGACGACACGCTTGCCGGGATCCACCATCACGGGTTGCTGCAGGTAGGACTTGCCATCGACCTTGCTGATGATGACCGGGTAGAGCTTCGGGTCCACGCGCGTGAAGGGGCGGCCTTCCAGCTGGGACTGCGTCGTGGTGCAGGCGGCCAGCAGGGCCAGCGTGGCAGCGGCGCCCGAGAGTTTCGCGATGTGCTTCATGCTGCGATCTCCTTTCACGTTGAACGACAACCTGGCAGCCCTGCGATGCAGAAACGCGGCCGCCCTTACTGAAGCTTGGGGTTCAGTGCATCGCGCAGCCAGTCACCGAGCAGGTTGACGGAAAGCGCGAGCAGAATCAGTGCAAGACCCGGGAAGATCACGATCCACCAGTCGCCGGAGAAGATCAGGTCGTTACCGATGCGGATCAGCGAGCCGAGGGACGGCGAGGTGGGCGGGACGCCCACGCCGAGGAAGGACAGCGTGGCCTCGGTGAGGATGGCGGTGGCCACGTTGATGGTGGCCAGCACCAGCACTGGCCCCATCACGTTGGGCAGCACATGCTTGAACATGATGCGCAGCGGGTTCACGCCGATGACCCGGGCGGCCTGCACATATTCCTTGTTCTTTTCCACGAGGGTGGAGCCGCGCACGGTACGGGCGTATTGCACCCAGTTGGACAGGCCGATGGCGACGATCAGCACGCCGAAAGCCAAGGTTTCATGCGAGCCTTTGGGCAGCGCAGCCCGCGCCACGCCGTCAATCAGCAGCGCGATCAAGATCGCAGGGAAGCTCAGCTGCACATCGGCCACGCGCATGATGAGTGCGTCCACCTTGCCGCCGACGTAGCCGGCCAGCAGCCCGAGGCTGATGCCCAGGAACATGGCCAGGGCGACGGAGGCAAGCCCCACCAGGATCGAAATGCGCGAGCCGTACATGATGGTCGACAGCAGGTCCCGGCCCTGGTCATCGGTGCCGAGCAGGAACTTCGCCTTGCCTTCCTCCGTCCAGGCCGGTGGGGTGCGCGCGTCGTTGAGGTCGACCGTGGCCAGATCGAAAGGGTTGTGCGGTGCCAGCCACGGGGCCAGCACCGCGCCGAGGATCATCACAAGCGCCACCGCAGCGGCGATCATGGCGATCGGGCTGTGGCGGAAGCTGTAGGCGAGATCGGAATCCCAGGCACGGGCCCACCAGGATGGCGGCTTGGTTTGGGCGAGGGCAGGCGTTGTGCTCATGTTCTATCCAGCGTAGGCGGTGGCGCGGGAACCGGGTGTGTCCGGATGCAAGTCGGATCGTCGCAGGGCGCTCAATGCGCCGACGACGCGCGCTCGACGCGCAAACGGGGATCGACCGCGAAATACAGCAGATCGACGATCAGATTGATGACCACGAAGATCAGGGCGATGAGGCAAAGATAAGCAGCCATGACCGGAATATCCGCGAACTGAACGGCCTGGATGAACAGCAAGCCCATGCCCGGCCACTGGAACACGGTTTCAGTGATGATTGCAAACGCGATGATCGAGCCGACCTGCAGGCCTGTGATGGTGATGACGGGCACCAGGGTGTTCTTCAGCGCGTGGCCAAAATGAACCGCACGGTTGGACAAGCCGCGGGCGCGCGCGAACTTGATGTAGTCGGTGCGCAGAACCTCGAGCATTTCGGCGCGGACCAGGCGCATCACAAGTGTGAGCTGGAACAGCGCCAGGGTCACGGCGGGCAGCACGAGGTGCTTCCAACCCGTGCTCGTGAGCAGCCCGGTGGTCCACCAGCCGATCTGAGTGACTTCGCCGCGCCCGAAGGCCGGCAACCAGGGTGTGCCGGTCAGCAAGGAGGGCGTGACCGAGAACGCGAGGATCAGCAAGATGCCGATGAGGAAGGTCGGCAGCGACACCCCCAGCAATGAGAACACGAGCAGGCTCTGGCTGAGCACGCCGCGCCGACGCAATGCGGTGTAGACCCCCAGCGGAATCCCGACGCACAGCGCGATCACCGCGGCGGCACCGGCGAGTTCGAGGGTGGCCGGCATGCGCTCCTGCAGCAGCGTGGATACCTTGCGTCCCTGGCGATAGCTGATGCCGAACTCGCCTTGGACGGCGTTGCCGACGAAGCTCACAAACTGCAGGGCGACCGGCTTGTTGAGGCCGAGCTCTTCTCGCAGACGCTCACGGTCCTGCTGGGTGGCTTCCTGGCCCACCATCGAGGCAACCGGATCGCCCACGTACTGAAACAGGAGAAATGCGATCAATGCCACCGAGAGCATGACCATCACCGCCTGGATAAGGCGGCGCACGATGAATGCAAGCATGAGAGGGCTAGGGCCTTGGGTAAGCCGCGCAGTGTAATGGCTCGTTCATCCGCGGCGTGTGAGGGTGCATTGATTCAGCGGGCTGCGAGGCCA
>DASSQC010000460.1:0-6863 GCA_035702705.1 Burkholderiaceae bacterium
CCCGCCATCGCGGCGGCCGGGTTGAAGTTGCGTGCGGTGCGACGGAAGATCAGATTGCCGGCCTGATCGGCAATATGCGCCTTGACCAGCGACACCTCGGGCATGAGCGAGCGTTCCATGATGTAGGTCTCGCCGTCGAACTCGCGGGTTTCCTTGCCCTCGGCCACGAGGGTGCCCACACCGGTCTTGGTGAAGAAGGCGGGAATGCCGGCGCCTCCGGCGCGCAGCTTCTCGGCCAGTGTGCCCTGAGGCGTGAACTCCAGCTCGAGCTCACCAGCCAGGAACTGGCGCTCGAACTCCTTGTTCTCGCCCACATAGGAGGAGATCATCTTCCGGATCTGGCGCGTCTCGAGCAGCAGGCCCAGCCCGAACCCGTCCACGCCGGCGTTGTTGCTGATGCAGGTGAGGTTCCTGACGCCGGAATCTCGCAGCGCCGCAATCAACGCCTCAGGAATGCCGCACAGACCGAAACCGCCCACGGCGATGAGCTGGCCGTCCTTGACGACACCGGCCAGTGCCGCCTGGGCACTTGGATAGAGCTTCTTCATTCAATCTCCCGGGAAGGTATGGCGCGCAATGCGCTTCGTGAATGGGCAAAGAATCAGGTCACCGACAAGCCGTCATCGACAGCGATGATCGCGCCATTGACGAAGCCGGCCGAGTCGTGCGCGAGCAGCAGGATCAGACCATCCAGATCCTCGGGCTTGCCCACGCGCTTGCGCGGCAGCATCTGCACGAGCTTCTGCCCCTGCTCGGTCTGCCAGTGCGCATGGTTGATCTCGGTGTCGATGTAGCCGGGGCAGATGGCATTCACGTTGATGTTGAAGCGGCCCCATTCGAGCGCCTGTGCCTTGGTCATCTGCACCACGGCTGCCTTGCTCATGCAATACACGCCGATCTGCGGCAGAACGCGCAGGCCGGCCACCGAGGCAATGTTGATGATGCGGGCCGGTCGCGCCGGTTCGCCGCGCGCCTCTGCGCCTCGGGCACGCGCGATCATGCGCTTGGCCACATCCTGGGCAAGGAAGAACGCACCGCGCGCATTGGTACCCATCATGAAGTCGAAATCCTCAGGCTTCACGTCGACCAGGCGCTGGGTCGTTGATACGCCGGAGTTGTTGACCAGGATGTCGATCGGCCCGGCCTCGGTCTCGGCATGCGCCACGCAGGCCGCGATGCTGGACGGGTCGGTGACGTCGAGCTTGATCACATGGGCTGAACCGCCTTCGGCCTCGATTTCGGCGCGCAGGTCCTTCAAACGCTCGATTCGGCGCGACGCCAGCACGACCTTGGCACCTGCGCGCGCGAGGGTGCGCGCAAACTGCGCACCCAGTCCGCTGGAAGCGCCGCTGATCAAGGCCACCTTGCCGTCCAGAGCGATTTCAACCGTCATGTGTGATCTCCGCCCGATCAGGGCTGTGAACGCCGCAGGAACCTGGGGCGTTGCGCGTCGGGCTGCCCGGCACCGATGCGCGAAAAGGTCATATTGAGTTTAGAGGAAGCACCCGAGCAGGACGGCTCGAGGCTGGTGCGAAAATCTCGCGATTCAACAAAGCAAAAATGCCCAGGAGCATGCGGATGGAGATCGAACGCGAGTCGATGGAATACGACGTGGTGATTGTTGGAGGCGGCCCCGCGGGCCTGTCTGCAGCGATCCGCATCAAGCAGCTGGCCGCGACCAAGGGCCAGGAGGTGTCCGTCGTGGTGCTTGAGAAGGGCTCGGAGGTCGGCGCGCACATCCTCTCGGGAGCCGTGATGGACCCGATCGCGCTGAACGAACTCATCCCCGACTGGAAGGACAAGGGCGCGCCGCTGAACCAGCCCGTCACGCGTGACGAAGCCCTCTTCCTGACCGAAACCGGGGCGAGCAAGACACCCGCCTGGCTCATGCCGGAGAACTTCCACAACGAGGGCTGCTACGTCATCAGTCTGGGCAACGTGGTGCGCTGGCTGGGCCAGCAGGCCGAGAGCCTGGGTGTGGAAATCTTCCCGGGCTTCGCCGCCGCTGAAGTGCTCTACGACGAGCACGGTGCCGTCAAGGGCGTGGCCACCGGCAACATGGGGATCGGCAAGGACGGAGAGCCCACCGAGAACTTCCAGCCGGGCATGGAACTGCATGGCAAGTACACGATTTTTGCGGAAGGCGCCCGAGGCCATCTGGGCAAGCAGCTGATCGAACGCTTCAAGCTCGATGCGGGCAAGGATCCCCAGAGTTACGCCATCGGCATCAAGGAGCTCTGGGAGATCGACCCCGCCAAGGCCCAGCCCGGCCTGGTGGTCCACGCCGCCGGCTGGCCGCTGGACAGAAGCACCTATGGCGGCGGCTTCCTCTACCACCTTGAGGGCAACAAGGTCACGCTGGGCTTCGTGGTCGGCCTGAACTACGAGAACCCCTGGCTCTCGCCCTTCGAGGAAATGCAGCGCTGGAAGACCCACCCGGAAATCCGCAAGCACATTGAAGGCGGCAAGCGCCTGTCCTATGGCGCGCGCGCCATCACGGCAGGCGGTCTGCTGTCCCTGCCCAAGACGGTGTTCCCGGGCGGTGCACTGGTGGGCTGCGACGCAGGCTTCCTGAACGCACCGCGCATCAAGGGCAGCCATGCGGCGATCAAGACAGGCATGCTCTGCGGCGAGGCTGCCTTCGAGGCCGTGGCGGCCGGACGCAAGAACGACGAGCTCGCCGCGTACCCGGCGGCCTTCGATGCCAGCTGGCTGCGCAAGGAGCTGGAACAGGCGCGCAACTTCAAGCAGTGGTTCAAGTACGGTCTGACCGTCGGCTCGATCATGACCGGCATCGAGTACTGGCTGCTGCCCAAGCTGGGCATCAAGCGCCCGCCTTGGACGATCCACCGCGAAAAGGCCGACCACCTCTACCTGAAGCCGGCCGATCAGTGCGCGAAGATCGACTACCCGAAGCCCGACGGCAAGCTGACCTTCGACCGCCTGAGCTCAGTCTTCATCTCGAACACCAATCACGAGGAAAACCAGCCGGCCCACCTCACGCTGCGCAATGCCTCGGTGCCGGTGACCATCAATCTGGCCAGGTACGCAGGCCCGGAAAGCCGCTACTGCCCGGCGGGCGTGTACGAATATGTGAAGAACGAGGACGGCAGCGACCGGCTGCAGATCAACGCGCAGAACTGCGTGCACTGCAAGACCTGCGACATCAAGGACCCGACGCAGAACATCGTGTGGGTCACGCCGGAAGGCGGCGGCGGTCCGAACTACGCAGGCATGTAAGCAGGGCCGCTGGCTTGCGGGCAGCGGCGCGCCGCGAGCCGGTCAATCAGCTGCACGGGCAGACCGACCTGCGTGCCTACTGCGCATGCTCTCACGAAGACATGCATTTTCGGCCATCGAAATGGCCGCGACAGAACTGAACTTCTCGCGCACCAGTCAAGCGAGAAGTCGGTTTCTTTCGCGAAAAATAGTTTGATTTCGGCCAAAGACGCGGCACACCAGGACGCTGGCCGGTTCAGGCGGCCGGCCTGCGCGGCCAGGTGCCGGCGCGCACCTGCGCGGCAGCCAGCGCACCGATCAGCGTCTTGACGTCGGTGAGCTCGCCGCGGACGACCTGCGCCACGACCTCGTCCAGCGGCAGGCGCACGACGTCCAGGAACTCTTCGTCGTCCAGGCGCTGCTCGACCGGGCGCATGTCTTCGGCCAGATAGAGCTCGATGGCTTCGTCGGAATAGGCAATCGCGTTGTGGATCACGGTGAGCTGCGACCAGCGTGCCGCGGCCAACCCCACCTCTTCGGCCAACTCGCGCTGCGCCGTGACAAAGGTGGGCTCACCTGGATCGCGCTTGCCGGCCGGAAACTCGAGGAACACCCGCCCAAGCGGGTAGCGGAACTGCCGCACCATGGTGACCGTGCCATCCGCATGCAGCGGCACGATCATGGCGGCGCCGGGATGCACGACGTACTCGCGGGTGCCGACATGCCCGTTGGGCAGCCGTACATGGTCCAGGCGCACATCGAGCAGGCGCCCGGCAAACACCTGGCGCGATTCGATGCACGTTTCGATCAGACCGGCATCCGCTGCTGCCGCATCACCTGACGGTCCGACCGGCCTGCTCATGCCTCGGCCGGATCTGCGTCGGCATCGCGTCTGGCAGCTGCCTTGCGGGCGCGACGCAGATAGCGCCACAGAAAGCCCGGGAAGGCCGCCACACCCCACAGGCAAACCATCACGGCAAAGAATTCCCAGCGCTGCTCAGCACGCTGGCCTTGCGCCGCCTCGATCCAGAGGCTGGCCGCCACCACACCGGTGAACAACAGCGCGGAAACGAGGGCATGCAGCGCAAAGCCCGCGCCGGTACCCATCGCCCTCAAGCCGAAGCCGGGCTTGAAGAAAAACGGCAGACTGGCCGCCGCAAAGGCGGCCAGGGCGAACAACGCAGCCGAGGAAGCGCCCGCCATGCGCCGCTCAGCCGCCGAGGAAGGCGCTCATCGCGGCCTTCGACACGTTGAGAAGCGGCCCCGGTACCAGACCCAGCACCAGGGTGGCCGCTGCGGTCACCCCCAGAACAGCCAGCGTGCCCTGCCCGGCCAGCACAGGTGGCGCATCAGCCGCAGGTTCATCGAAGAACATGGCCTTGACCACGCGCAGGTAGTAGAAGGCACCCACCAACGAGGCCAGCACGCCGATGACCGCCAGCCAGATCAGACCGGCCGAGATCAGCGCCTGCAGCACAGCCAGCTTGGCAAAGAAACCCACGGTGGGCGGCACGCCCGCCAGCGAGAACATGAGTACCAGCATCAGCCAGGCGAGCGCCGGACGACGGTTGAACAGGCCCTTCAGGTCGCCGATCGTCTCGGCCTCGAAGCCCTTGGTGGCAAGCACGAGAATCAGACCGAAGGTACCCAGGGTCGTGACGACATAGGTCAGCATGTAGAACACCGACGCGCTGTAGGCATCGGCCGCGTTGAGCATGTTGCCGTTCACCACGCCAGCCGACAGGCCCAGCACCACGAAACCCATGTGAGAGATGGTCGAGTAAGCCAGCATGCGTTTCAGGTTCGTCTGCATCACCGCCGTCAGATTGCCGATCACCAGTGAAAACACCGCCACGAACCAGAGCATCGGCTGCCAGTTCACGGCCACGCCCTGCAGGCCTTCAACCAACACGCGCAGTGTGATGCCCAGCGCCGCGATCTTGGGTGCCCCGGCCAAGAGCAGCGTGACGGCCGTTGGCGAGCCTTGATACACGTCGGGCACCCACATGTGGAAGGGCGCAACGCCGAACTTGAAGGCCAGGCCTGCGACGATGAACACGGTCGCGAACACCAGCACGGTGGTATTGGCCTTGCCCGTCGAGATCACCTTGGCAATGGTTGCAAGATCAAAGCTGGCTGTGGCGCCATAGAGCATCGAGATGCCATACAGCAGGAAGCCCGAAGCGAGGGCGCCCAGCACGAAGTACTTCATGGCCGACTCGGTGGCACGCTGGTCGTCCCGGTGAAAGGCCACCAGCGCATACAGCGCCAGCGACATGAGCTCCAGGCCGAGATAGATCGTCAGCAGGTTGCTTGCAGACACCATGATCATCTGGCCGAGCAGCGCGCACAGCGCCAGCGCGTAGTACTCGCCCTTCACCAGGCCGCGGTCCTCCAGATAGCGCTTGCCCATCACGAAGGTGATGAACGTGGCTGCATAGGCGCCGATCTTCAGCAGGTTGGCCAGGTAGTCGTTGGTGAACGAGCCGCCAAAGGCACTCATGTTCGTGCCCGCGCTGATGAAGCCCACGGACAGCCCGGTCAGTCCGAGCAGGCCAAGCAGTGCGCCGAAGTGGATGAAGCTGCGATCTCGCGTGAACAGGTCGGTGACCAGCAGGAAGCAGATCCACACGAACAGGAAGAGTTCGGGCGCGATCGCGATGAAGTTGTTCATCATCATTGCGAGACCCCCGGTGCAGCGGGCTTGGGCTGAAGCTTCACGTCAGGCAGAACCTTGGACTGAGCGACGTGCTTGAGCAGCGCATCGACCGAAGCCTGCGTCACGTCGGTAAAGGGCTTGGGATGGACACCCATCCAGATGACGGCTGCAGCCATCGTGGCCAGGAGCCAGTACTCGCGGCGATTCAGGTCCTGCAGCTGGGCGACGTTGTCGTTCGCGACCTCGCCGAAGACCACGCGCTTGTACATCCACAGCGAGTAGGCTGCGCCCATGATCAGGCTGCTGGCGGCAAGCAGCGCGATCCAGAAGTTGAACTGGACGGCACCGAGGATCACGTAGAACTCACCGACGAAGCCGCTGGTTGCGGGCAGGCCTGCATTGGCCATGGCAAACAGCAGGAAGAAGGCCGCGAACTTTGGCATCGTGTTCACCACGCCGCCATAGTCAGCAATCTGGCGCGAATGCACGCGGTCGTACATCACACCGATGCACAGGAACATGGCACCCGACACGAACCCATGGCTGATCATCTGGATGATCGCGCCCTGCACCGCCGTGGCGTTGAACATGAAGAAACCCAGGGTCACGAAGCCCATGTGCGCGATCGACGAATAGGCCACCAGCTTCTTCATGTCCTCCTGCACCAGTGCCACGAAGCCGATGTAGATCACCGCAATCAGCGACAGCGTGATCATGAAGCCGGCGAGCTGGTGGCTCGCATCCGGTGTGATCGGCAGCGAGAAACGCAGGAAGCCGTAGGCACCCAGCTTGAGCATGATGGCAGCCAGCACGACGGATCCGCCCGTCGGCGCTTCCACGTGAGCGTCGGGCAGCCAGGTGTGCACCGGCCACATGGGTACCTTGACTGCAAATGCGAAGAAGAAGGCGAAGAACAGCAGGGTCTGCGCAGCCAGCGGAATGGGCGTCTTGGCCCAGGTGGCCAGGTCAAACGAGCCCCCGGACT
>DASSQC010000461.1:0-8161 GCA_035702705.1 Burkholderiaceae bacterium
CTGCCAGGGCGGAGCCACCGCGAACCGGTGCACGGAGGCAAGGCGGGCGAACAGTTCGGCCGCGCAGGCTGTGATACGGCGCATGTCCAACATGGGTACCTGTCACGCGACCGTCCATTGCAGCCACCCCGCAACCGCCCCGAGCAATGCCTCGCCGCGTGGTCTCCACCGTCTGATCGATTGCCGTGTCGTTCAGACCGCGTGCGGCCCGCGCGGCATGGGCGCGGTGCAGCAGCGCGGTCAGCGCATGCAGGTCGTCGTGGTCGGACCGCAGCCGAACATGGCCCGTGCCCCGTCTGGACCTGCCTGGATCGCAGCGCTCACGTCAGCAGCGTCTCGACATGCTCGGCAATCGCCAGGCTGGCGGTCAGACCGGGCGACTCGATGCCCATCAGGTTCACGAAACCCGGCAGGCCGTGCTGCGCCGGACCCTCGATGAAGAAGTCGGCCGCCGGCTCGCCATGGGCATGCAGCTTGGGGCGCACGCCGGTGTAGCCGGGTAGCAGCGCGCCATCGGGTAATGCGGGCCAGTAGTGGCGGATGTCGGCATAGAACTCCGGCAGCTGCGCCGGATTCACGCGATAGTCGATCGCGTCGGGGTCGAGGGTGTCCAGCCACTCGATGTCCGGGCCAAACCGGGCCTGACCGCCCTGGTCCAGACTGAAGTGCGTGCCCAGCGCATCCGGGCGCGGCAGCGGATAGACCAGACGCGAGAACGGCGCGCGCCCAGCGAGCGTGAAGTAGTTGCCCTTGGCATAGCGATGCGTGGGCAGACGGGCGAGCCAGCGGGCTTGCGCCGCGTCATCGGCCAGGCGGATGCGCCGTGCGAGCAGCGGTGCATGCAGCCCGGCGCTGTTGACCCACTGGCTGCACGCCAGGCGGATGCCTTCGGCCGTCTCGATGATCCAGTCCGCTCCCTGCTGCTGCACGCTCTGCACGCGTGTGTACAGCACGGTGATGCCGCCGGCCTGCTCGAACTCGCCTTGCAGCGCGAGCATGTAGGCATGGCTGTCCACCATGCCCGAGCTGGGCGAATGCACCGCGGCCACACAGGACAGGGCCGGCTCCATCGCCTGCGCCTCGGCTTGCGTCAGGTGCACCAGATCGTGCACCCCCAGCGCTGCAGCATTGGCCACCAGGGCATTCAGTCGTGCGCACTGCGACCGCTCGGTGGCGACGATGAGCTTGCCCACGCGCTGGGCACGTACACCGTGCGCCGCACAGAAGGCATACAGCAGCGCCTTGCCGCGCACGCAGAAGCGGCCCTTCAGGGACCCGGGCGGGTAGTAGATGCCGGCGTGGATGACTTCGCTGTTGCGCGAGCTGGTGCCGGTGCCGATGCCGTCGGCAGCCTCGAGCAGCAGAACCTCGCGCCCCGCCTGCGCGAGTGCGCGGGCGCAGGCCAGGCCCACGACGCCGGCACCGATGACCACGCATTGCACTCGATCCATGGCGTACTGCGGTCGGGGCGGTGCGGATCAGGCGGCGCGGGTGCCGCGCCGCCCGGGTGCCGTCAAGTCGGTTCCTGGAAGACTTCTTCGCGACGCGACTTGATCGCAGGCAGCGTCACCAGCAGCACCAGGACCACGGCGAGCAGCAGCAGCGTGGCCGACAGCGGTCGCGTCACGAAGGTGGAGAAGTCCCCGCGCGACAGCAGCAGCGCGCGCCGGAAGTTCTCCTCCATCATCGGCCCGAGGATGAAACCCAGCAGCAGCGGCGCGGGCTCGCACTTGAGCTTGATGAAGACGTAGCCGATGAAGCCGAACACGGCTGTCACGAACACGTCGAACACGTTGTTGTTCACCGTGTAGACGCCGATGCAGCAGAAGGTGAGGATGGCCGGATAGAGGAACCGGTAGGGCACCTTGAGCAGGCGCACCCAGATGCCGATCAGCGGCAGGTTCAGGATCACGAGCATGGCATTTCCGATCCACATGCTGGCAATCAGGCCCCAGAACAGCTCGGGGTTGCTGGTCATGACCTGCGGGCCGGGCTGGATGTTGTGGATGGTCATCGCGCCGACCATCAGCGCCATCACGGCGTTGGGCGGAATGCCCAGGGTGAGCAGCGGGATGAAGTTGGTCTGCGCGGCGGCGTTGTTGGCCGACTCCGGTGCAGCCACGCCCTCCACGGCGCCCTTGCCGAACTCATGCTTGTTCTTGCTGATCTTCTTCTCGAGCGTGTAGGCGCCGAAGCTGGCGAGCGATGCGCCTCCCCCCGGGAGCAGGCCGAGCACCGAGCCCAGCAGGGTGCCGCGGACGGTGGGCATGGCCGCGCGCTTGACGTCGTCCTTGCTCGGATAGATCTGCAGCTTCTGGTCGGTGAAGACTTCGCGCGCTTCCTTCTTCTCGAGGTTCGTGATGACCTCGGCAAAGCCGAACACGCCCATGGCGATCACCACGAAGCCGATGCCGTCAGCCAGGGACTGGATGTCGAAGGTGTAGCGCTGCACACCGGAATTCACGTCGGTGCCGATCAGGCCGAGCAGCACGCCCAGCACGATCATGGCCACCGCCTTGGGCAGGCTGCCGGAGGCCAGGGCCACCGCGCCGACCAGGCCCAGCACCATCAGGCTGAAGTATTCGGCTGCGCCGAACTTGAAGGCCAGTTCGGCCAGCGGCGGCGCAAAGGCGGCGATCGCCATCGTCGCCACCGTACCGGCGAAGAAGGAGGCCAGTGCCGCGGTTGCCAGGGCCGGACCGGCGCGGCCGCGGCGTGCCATCTGGTAGCCATCGATGCAGGTGACCACCGAACTGGCCTCTCCGGGGATGTTGACCAGGATCGATGTGGTCGAGCCGCCGTACTGCGCGCCGTAGTAGATGCCGGCCAGCATGATCAGCGCGGCCGTGGGCGGCAGCACGAAGGTGGCTGGCAGGAGCATCGAGATCGTGGCGATCGGCCCCAGGCCCGGCAGCACGCCGATCATGGTGCCGATCATGCAGCCCAGGAAGGCGTACAGCAGGTTCTGCAGCGTGAAGGCCGTGCTGAAGCCGAGTGCGAGGTTGTGCAGGAGTTCCATGTCCGTACCCTCCTCAACCCAGCCATTCCGGACGAACCGGGATGGTCAGTTTCAGGGCGACGGTGAACACCCAGACGGACAGCGACAGCAGCACATGCGTGGCCACTGCGTATTCCTTGCCCAGACGATCGAGCAGCTTCTCCGGAGCAAGCTTGAGCAGCGCCCAGACGCCCAGCGCAACCGTGGCGAGCACCACGCTGCCGAGGATGATCTCGTCCACCCATCCCATCAGCGTGGCCACACCGCCGAAGCCGGTGCTCGCACCCACAAGGCTGGCCGAGAACGACTCCACGATCGGACGCAGCACGTTCGTCAGCGAGCGTCCGAGCACGAAACACAGCTCGAAGACCACAACCCCGCAGATCGCCCCCTTGAGCACGGCCGACCAGCGTGCCTCGTGCGAGGCCAGCGACGCGATCGCGACCAGCACCACAACGGAGAGGATCATGCCCATGGGCCGAAGCATGAAGCCGAAGACCACGACCGCGCCAAGCACGAAGAGCAGGCTCTTCCAGTCCCAGGCACCGACCTCGTCAGCCTCGCGATGGGACCTCAGCGCGCCGAAGAGCACCACAAGTCCGAGGCCGGCCAGGATCAGGCCAAGCCAGAACGGGAAGTAACCTGGTCCCATGCGGCCGGCAGTGCCCAGGTCGTAGTTGATTCGGCCGTAGATGGAGAAGAACAGGCCGACCGTGATGAACATGACGCCGGACCAGAAGTCCGGGTACGAGCGGATCTTGAACAAGACAGGTCCCCTTGCTGTGCGTGCCCTCGATTCTGGTCCGGGTCGCAGTCGACCGACCGGGGCACTTTGTGCTGCGAAAAACCCTCGCACTATCGTCGCTGCGCCTGGATTTGGCAACCGCCGCGCCGTGCGAGAATCGACAGACCATGAGGTCCGGCGCGTCCTTGATGAATCCTGTTCTGCACACCCTGAATGCCTGGGGCGGGCAATGATCGATCTGCACCTGCCGCGCAGCGCGCGAGCGCTGCTGCTGGATTCGCCACACAGCGGTATCGAGTACCCGCCGGACTATGACCATGCAGTGGACCGGCAGCGCCTGCGTGACGCCGAGGACACCCATGTCGACGCCCTGTTCCTGCCCTGGGTGGCGCAGGGGGCCACCTTCCTGACTGCGCGCTTTCCGCGCAGCTATGTCGATGTGAACCGCGCTGCAACAGATATCGACGAGACCCTGCTGGACGCCCGCTGGCCGGCGCCGATCGCACCCACGCGCAAGAGCGAGATGGGCAAGGGCCTGGTCTGGCGCTGTCTCGATGACGGCACGCCGATCTACCGCCGACGCTTGCGTGTGGCAGAGGTGCAGGACCGCATCGAGCGCTGCTGGCAGCCCTACTGGAACGCACTCATGGATCACAGCGCCCGCCTGCACGATGAACACGGGCGTCTGTTCCATATCAACTGCCATTCGATGCCGAGCACCGCCGGCCCCCTCGCGCACGACACGCCGGGCAGCGCGGAGCTGCCGGACTTCGTGGTGGGCGACCGGGACGGTACAAGCTCCGGGGCGGCGTTCTCGCGCTTCGTCGGCGAGTGGCTGATCGAGCAGGGCTATCGCGTCAGCTGGAACGCACCCTACAAGGGCGTGGAGATCGTCCGCGTGCTCGGCCAGCCGGCGCGCGGCGCCCACAGCATCCAGCTCGAGATCAATCGCGCGCTGTACATGGACGAGCGCAGCCGCGAACCCATTGCCTCGTTCGGCCCGCTGCAGAACACCCTGTCTGCGCTGTGCAGCGCGTTGATCGAGCGCTTCGAACTCTGAGCATGGTCTTCCCGCAACTGCGCATCCCGGTGATCCAGGCCCCGATGGCCGGTGGCCCGAGCACACCGGCGCTTGCTGCCGCAGTCATTCGTGCAGGTGGCATGGGCAGTCTTGGCGTGGCCTACCTGGGGGCCGAGCGCATTGCGCAGGACATCCGACAGACTCGCGCGCTCTGCGAAGGATCGTCGGGGCCCCTGAACGTGAACTTGTTCATCTTCCCGCCGCCCTTCGATGTCGACGCAGCTCAGGCCCGGCGCGCCGAGGCGGTTCTGGCACCGCTCGCGCAGGCTCTCGGGGAGCCTGTTCCCCGGTTGCCTGTCCCCCCCTGGCATCCGCCGCTGACCGAGCAGCTGGAGGTGATCTGGGCCGAACGCCCGGAGGTGCTGAGTCTGCACTTCGGCCTGCCCGATCCGGACGTCGTGGAACGTGCGCACACACTGGGTATTCGGGTCGGCATCACCGCAACCTGCGTGCAGGAAGCCCTTGCAATCGAGCGCATCGGTGCAGACTTCGTGGTCGCGCAGGGGATCGAGGCGGGCGGCCATCGTGGCGAGTTCGAGCTGTCGCCGACTGCACCCGAGGGACTGTCGAGCCTTGAACTGCTCGGGGCCCTGGCGGGTCGATTGCGCATCCCGATCGTGGCCGCCGGCGGACTGATGGACGGTGCCGATGTGGCGCGCGTGCTGCGCGCAGGTGCGGCGGCAGCACAGCTTGGCACGGCCTTCCTGTTGTGCCCGGAGGCAGGCACCACGCCGAGCTACCGGGATCTCCTGCGCTCCGCAGCCGGGCAAGCACAGCGCCCGGTGCAATTCACGCGCGCATTCTCCGGCCGATGGGCGCAAGGCATCGAAAATGCCTTCATGCGGGCCGTCGATGCAGCCGGCAGCACCCTGCCCTTTCCGGCGCAGAACGCACTGACCGCGACCTTGCGCAGCGCAGCCGCCCGGCACAGCAATGCGGAGCATCAGAGCTGCTGGGCTGGCCGGGCGCTGCAGCGCATCCGCGAACTGCCCGCCGAACAGCTGATGCACGACCTGGCCGCAGAGATCGCGCAGCATCGCTGAGGCGCGCTGCCGCCTCAACGTTCGCGATCAGGTCTTCGCGCCGCGCACCTCGTCCACGCCGAGATTGGCCAGCGCATCGGCGCGCTCGTTGCCTGGATGACCGGCATGGCCCTTGACCCACTGCCAGCTCACCTTGTGGGTGCGCGAAAGCTCGTCCAGCGTGCGCCAGAGGTCTTCGTTCTTGACGGGCTTCTTGTCGGCGGTCTTCCAGCCGCGGGCCTTCCAGGCCGGCAGCCACTCACTGATGCCCTTGAGCACGTATTGGGAGTCAGCCCAGATCACGACCTCGCAGGGTCGGTTCAGCGCCCGCAAGGCTTCGATCACCGCGGTGAGCTCCATGCGGTTGTTGGTGGTCTGCGCGTGCCCGCCGTGCAGTTCGCGCACGGCCTCTCCATAGCGCAGCACCACGCCCCATCCGCCCGGACCGGGATTGCCCTTGCAGGCGCCATCTGTGTAAGCCTCAACCTTCATCACACACTCAAGTTCCGTTTCGATCTGCAGCGTCGGCGACGCCTAGGATTCGGCCTGCATCCAGGGGCAGTACGCTGGTGGATGTGGCTGGCACGGGCGCGATGACCGTGCGGGCCGGCTTCTTCCAGGCTGCACCGACCAGACGCATGCCGCGCACATGCTTGACTGCGCTCATCGCATAGACGCTGCCCGTGAACGGCCACCAGCGCGCACCCAGCCGGTCCATCCAGGACCAGCGCGCGAGCCAGCGCTCGGACCGCACCCAGGGCACATAGCAACCGAAGCGGCTGCGTGGCGCATCCATGCCAAGCAGCTTGAACCAGTCCTTCAGGCGCGGCGGGCTGATGAATTGCCCCTCGCGCGGCAGGTAGGGGCCGAGCGGGCGCATCAGCCGCTGCCGCGCGCCCCACAATGACAGCGGATTGAAGCCCAGCACGACCACACGCCCCTCGGGAACGAGCACGCGCTCGACCTCGCGCAGCACCTGGTGCGGATCGGCCGCGAACTCCAGCACATGGGCCAGCACGATCAGATCCAGCGACTGCGCGGGAAAGGGCAGGTCCTCGGGCTCGATGAGCAGATCGGCCGCGAGCCCGAAGTCCGCGCCGGCGCCGGCCAGCCAGCGGTGCGGCATGCGGTTGGCCCGCAAGGCGGAGAGTTCCGGCCAGCCAAGCTGCAGGGCATGGAAGCCGAACACATCGTCCACAAGCTCATCGACGATGCGCTGCTCCCACTCGAGCACGTACTGGCCCGCCGGGCATTGCGCCCATTCAGACAGGGGCTGCATCAGTCCGCTGGAACCACTGCGCCTGGCGGCGTCAGCGGCCGATGTGCTTGCAGACTCAGGGGCGCTGGGGTTCATGGATGCGTTGCGGGCGGGCGCTGATCGTGGGCAAACTGCGGGGCGAGACTGCTGGATCGAACCGACGGAAGACACACCGCACCATGCTGAGCATCACCGGGCTGCCCGCCTTCACGGACAACTACATCTGGGCCATCCATGATGCGAAACGCGCCTGGGTCGTGGACCCGGGCGATGCCCGTACGGTGCTGACATGGCTTCAGACCGCAGGCATGCAACTCGCTGGCATTCTACTGACGCACCATCATGGCGATCACATCGGGGGCGTTGGCGAGCTGCTCGCGCAGCACGAACAGCTGCGGATCGTCGGTCCGAAGGCCGGGCGTGATGCCGGCACCATGCCCTGGTTGAGCCAAGCCGTCGGTGATGGCGACGTGATAAGCCTCGAGCCCTGGGACCTGCCGTTGCAGGTCATCGAGACGCCGGGCCATACCCTGGATCATGTCTGCTACTTCGGCAAAGGGCATGAGGCGCTTCGGGCGCCGCTGCTGTTCTGCGGAGACACGCTGTTTGCAGCAGGCTGCGGACGGCTTTTCGAAGGCACGGCCGATCAGATGTGGGCCAGCCTGAGCCGGCTGGCGCAACTGCCCTCAGACACGCTCGTGTACTGCGCCCACGAATACACCTTGTCGAATCTGCGCTTTGCGCTGCATGCGGAACCCGACAACGCGCAGACCCGTGAGCGCCTGAATCGATGCACGGTGCTGCGCGAGCATCAGCACAGCACCTTGCCCTCGACCCTGGGCCTCGAGCTGCAGACCAATCCGTTCCTGCGTGCGGGGTCGGCCGTGGAATTCGCGCGTCGCCGCGCCGCCAAGGACGGCTTTCGCAGCTGAAGCCGCGCATCCACGCAGAATGCGGGGTGCACCTGCACGCATTGGATGTCATGCTCCAGCTCTGGCGTCGGCGTCGTGGGTCCGCGCGCCTAAACTCCGGGCTTTCGTGCCACCGAACCGCACCT
>DASSQC010000462.1:0-4332 GCA_035702705.1 Burkholderiaceae bacterium
TGCACGTCCGCCAGGCGGGCCAGGTCGGACTCGTCCCGGCCCGTCATGGCGATCAGCTTGCAGCCCGCGCGCTTGAGCACCGGCATGATGGTCACCAGCTCGGCCGCACTGCCCGAATAGCTGATGGCGATGAAGACGTCATCGCCGGTGACCATGCCGAGGTCACCATGCATGGCTTCGGCCGGATGCACGAAGAACGCCGGGGTGCCGGTGGAGGCCAGTGTGGCGGCAATCTTGTTGCCGATGTGCCCGCTCTTGCCGATGCCCGAGACCACAACCCGGCCCTTGCAGTCCAGCAGCATCTGCACGGCGGCATCGAAGCGCGAGTCCAGACGCGCAATCAGCGCCCGGACGGCGTCGGCTTCGATCTCTAGCACTTCCCGCGCCAGCTCGGTGGCAGTCAGTGCAGCGGGTGGGACAGGGCTTTGCATGGTCAGTCGAGTATATCCATGGGTACATTCCTTGCTTGCACGCCGGGCCGCCCCTGAATTCGACGGACGCCGCGCCGGCGTGCGGATCCAGTCACCCGCCCAGAACGCCCGCATGCACCTCGGCCCGGCCCGCCCCAGCCTCCCTTGTCCGCCCCGCCCTGCCCGCCATGCCGCGCGGCGCACGCACCTTGTCCGAGGCGGTGCATGAACGGCCTGCAACTCACCCTGCTCCTGCTGGTGGCCGCCGTGCTGGCGGTGGTGGCGTTTCGCCGGGCGAATCTGCCGCCGATCCTGGGCTACCTCGTGGTGGGCATGCTGGTGGGGCCGCACGCCATGGGGCTGGCGCCGGACACGCCGGCCACGCGCTATCTGGCCGAGTTCGGCGTGGTGTTCCTGATGTTCTCGATCGGCCTGGAGTTCTCGCTGCCCACCCTGCGCGCCATGCGCGTGCAGGTGTTCGGCATCGGTGCCGCGCAGGTGGTGCTGACCGTCGTCATCGCCTTTGCCGGCATGCTGGGCTTGAAGGCATCACTGGTCTGGGCTGGCGTCGAGACGCTCGGGTTGACGTGGCAGGGTGCGTTGGCGCTGGCCGGGGCGCTGTCGATGTCGTCCACGGCCATCATCTCCAAGCTGCTGGCCGAGCGCCTGGAGCTGGACCGGCCGCACGGCCGCACGATCATGGGTGTGCTGCTCTTCCAGGATCTGGCCGTGGTGCCTCTGCTGGTGCTGGTGCCGGCCCTGTCGGGTGATCCGGCGCAGCTGCCGCTGGCGCTGACGCTGGCGCTGCTCAAGGCCGCGGTGCTGCTGACGCTGCTGCTGGTGGTGGGCCAGCGACTCATGCGCTGGTGGTTCACGCTGATTGCGCGGGCTCGCTCGCAGGAGCTGTTCGTGCTCAACGTGCTGCTGGTCACGCTCGGCCTGGCCTACCTCACGGAGATCGCCGGGCTGTCACTGGCCCTGGGCGCCTTCGTGGCCGGCATGCTGATCGCCGAAACCCAATACAAGTATCAGGTGGAGGAGGACATCAAGCCTTTCCGCGACGTGCTGCTGGGCCTGTTCTTCGTCACGATCGGCATGCAGCTGGACTTTGCCGTGGTGCTGCGCAGCTGGTGGCTGGTGCTGGTGCTGACCCTGCTGCCGGTGCTGCTGAAGTTCGGCATCGTGCTCGGCGTGGCCCGCCTGTTCGGCCAGAGCACCGGCACCGCGCTGCGCAGTGCGCTGGCACTGGCCACGGCCGGCGAGTTCGGCCTCGTGCTGGTGTCGCTGATCGGCCGCAACAGCCTGGTGCCCGATGCGCTGCTGCAGCCGGTGCTGGCAGCCATGCTGCTGTCGATGATCGCCACGCCCTTCATCATCGCGGCCAGCGACCGCATCGTGAACCGGCTCTCATCGAGCGAGTGGATGCTCGCGTCGCTGAACCTGACGCAGATTGCCGCGCGCAGCATGGCCACGCAGCATCCAGTGCTGATCATCGGCTTCGGGCGCTGCGGCCAGAACCTCGCGCGCCTGCTCAAGCGCCAGGGGATGGACACCATGGCGCTTGACCTGGACCCCGACCGGGTGCGCGAGGCGGCTGCCGCCGGCGAAAGCGTGGTGTTCGGCGACGGCGCACGCAAGGAAGCCCTGGTGGCCGCCGGAATCATGCGCGCCTCGGCGCTGGTCGTCACCCATGCCGAGACGCGCGGCGCGCTCAAGGTGCTGCATCACGTGCGCGAGCTGCGGCCCGAGCTGCCGGTCATCGTGCGCACCCACGACGACAGTGACCTGGAGCGTCTGCGTGCCGCCGGGGCCACCGAGGTGGTACCCGAGATCATCGAGGGCAGCCTGATGCTGGCCAGCCATGCGCTGGTGCTGCTGGGTGTGCCCCTGCGCAAGGTGGTGCAGCAGGTGCAGGAGATGCGCGATGACCGCTACACCCTGCTGCGCGGCTACTTCCGCGGCGCGGACGATGCCGACACCGACGAGCACACCGCGCCGCGCCTGCACTCTGTGCCGCTTGCCGAGGGCGCAGCCGGCATCGGGCGGCGCGTGGCCGACATCGGCGTGGACGAGGTGGGCGCGCAGGTGGCTGCCGTGCGGCGCGCGGCGGGTACCCAAGTGGCCGGTACCGACAGCGCCAACCATGTGCTGGAGCCGGGCGACGTGGTGGTGCTCAGCGGCGCGCCCGATGCGCTGGCGCTCGCCGAGGAGCGCCTGCTCAGGTAGGCGCGGGCCGGCGCAGCTGCCCCGGGCCAGCGCCGCAGGATCCGGCTGGAGGCTTCTCGCTTGTCTGGTGCGGCTTTTCAGGCACTTTGGCCTGAAGAAGCGCATGGATCAAGCGCCTGCAAAATCCGGAAACAGCACATCAAGGACTGGTGCGGCTTTCCAGGCCAAATCGGCGGGAAACCCGCACCAGACAAGCGAGAAGCCCGCCCCGATGCAGCCCCGATGCAGCCCCGATGCAGCCCTGAGCCGCTCAGGGCGCCAGCAGCAGCACCTTGACCTGGCTGGGGGCCAGGCGCACGCCGGGGCAGTTGGTGCTGTTCTGCAGGCTCATGCTGGTGAGCTTGGTGGCCGGCATGCCACCGACAAGCACGGTGAAGGAGGCCGTCAGGTGACGGCTGGGGCCCATCACGAGCCCGGAGGCCACGCCCATGGCCACACCGGCGTTGTCGCCGTTGGTCAGCGGCACCACGGTGCCCAGGTTGTGCGTGGGCGCCATGCCGAACATGACGGTGTAGGCCGCCGGCACGCCCATCGGCCCCATGGCCACATTGGGATAGGGAATCGGCGCCACGGCGGGCCCCACCGGCGTCAGGCAGACGTCCGGAAACCCCATGTCCTGCCCGCCCATCTGGTTGTTGGCAAACATCGTGCGCTCCTCAACCGACCTGGATCTGCTTGCCGTCGATCTTGACCAGTTCCTGGCTCTTGATGATGGCGTGGGTGCTGTGCAGGTGCATGAGCTCGCGGGCGCGCAGGTCGAGGTGCCCGACGCGCTGCATGTCGAGCTCGTCGACCTGGCGGCTCGAGTTGCGGGCGTGCTGGACATGCTCGTCGGCCGACTGACGCAGGCGCCGGACGATGGTTTCAAGCGAATCGGCCAGCCAGCGCGACAGACGCGCGGTGACGCTGAGCTCATCGGCCACCATGTCGAGACGGCCGGCGTTGAGCTGCAGCTGCGGGCTGTCGATGCTCAGCGCGGCCGCAGCCTGCAGGCGCGTGCTGTCGGGCAGGGCCAGCGTGGCGGCGGCATGCGGCTCGGCGCGCTGCAGCACGGCCACCACCCAGAAGGCGCCAGGCTCGTCGGCCGCTGCGCCGGTGCCCGCCACGAGCACCACGTCGGCCGCAGCCGGCTGCAACAGGCAGGATGCCGCGACGCGCGCGCGCACCAGGCGCCCGCTGACCGACACCGTGAGCGCATCGGCGCCATCGCGCTCGACCTCGCCGACGTGCTGGATCACGCCGGGCGTGAAGCTCGGCGTGGCGGCTGCCGCAGCGTTCGGGGCCGCTGCGCGACCGGCGGGTTCATTGACTTGGGCTTGCATGGCACATCCTTTCAGATGGATCGGGTGCGGGGGCGGCGCATTCAGCCCGCGGGGCGCGGGGGGGGTGCCCGCCAGGTCTCGGCACGTACGGTGTCCGGGTCATCCGGCGCGGCCGTGCTGCGCGCCAGACCGCGTGCGTTCTCGTCTTTCAGTCCGCGCAGGCTGGCACGAAAGACGTCGGCGCCACTGAAGTTGCCTGCGGGCATCTGTGCATTCGACAGGTCCGCGTAGCGCAGCGTGGCCTGGCTGAAGTCGGGCGCCTGCAGCTGGGCCTTGGAGAGCACGGATTCGGTCAGGTCGGCCCCGCTGAAGCGTGCCTGCTGCCCCTGGGCCTGCATCCAGACGGTGTGGTTCAGGCGCGCGCCGGAGAAGTC